>JADGOU010000398.1 GCA_017882835.1 Frankiaceae bacterium
ACGCCGGAGGGCTGGCGGCGCCAGGGGTTCAGGTCGGGGCTGTCGTAGGTGCGGTAGTCGATGGTGATGCCGTAGTCGTTGATCTGCCGCCAGGTCACTGGCAGCAGCTCGAGGTAGTCGGCGCCGGTCAGGGTCAGCGGCAGGTAGCCGGCCGCGGCGACCGCGGCGGCGTAGGCCTCGTTCGGGGACAGTGTCCGGGCCGGGGCGTGCGGGTCGTGCAGCCCGTCATGCGGGCGCGACTGCCAGCCAGCGACGATCCACTCGTCCAGAAGGTCCTGGAGTTGCAGCAGGCTCCAGGCAGCTTCGTGCTCGACGCGGCGGCCGCGGCGGGTGACGTCACGACCGGTGTAGCCGGCGACGTGCTGGCAGAACAAGGTGTTGATCGAGGAGAAGGTGCGTTCCACGATCGCCTTGTCGGTCGGAGTGTCCGGCCGGGCGGGCTGCAGGTTGATGCCCAGGGACTCGCAGGCGCGGGTGAACACCTCCGAGACGAAGACCTTGCCGTGGTCGATGACGATGGTCTCCGGGCCGATGACCGGCTTGGCCGCGGCCAGCTGCAGGCGGGTGTCGATGGCCAGGAGCCGGTCGTACGGGATCGTCGAGGCGGACATCCGCAGCGCGTCGGACCTCCCCGGGCCGCATCGGCTCGGGGACCAGCATCCGGGCCAGCAGCAAAGACGCGTCGATGGCCTTGGTGCCTTCCGGGCGCAGCACCGCCGCCGCGATGGTGCGGGTGGCGACGTCGACGACCGTGGTCAGCTCCGGGCGGCCGAGCACGCCGTCGTCCAGGACGGCCATGACGTCCAGCGGGGTGGAGTCGATCTGGATGATCTCCCCGGGCCGCAACGCGAACGTGGGCGTGAACGCCCGGGCCGGGCGGTTGGCCAGCGACCGGCGGGTGGTCGCGGTGCCGAACGAGTGCCGGCCCGTGGCCAACTGGTTGACCAGCTCGTAGAAGGTGGTGCGGGCCGGGACCGGGACGACGCCGGGCCCGTGCTCGGCCTCCAGGCGTGCCACGACCCGGCGCATCAGCCGGCCCCGGGTGCCGGTCGAGGTGTGTGTCTGGACGTCCAGCTCGGCCCGGATCGCGGTCACCAGCCGGTCGTCGGCCCGGCCGACCGTGCTGGTCGGACGCATCACCCGCTGGTCGACCAGACCCACCAACCCCTGCTCGGCATAGCGGGCGCGCAGCCGCCGCACGGTGCGTTCCGAGACCGGCTGGCCAGCTGCGGTCAGCTCCTCGGCCTTGGCCCGGTCCCGCTCGTTCAGCGGCACCGCGACGTCGTACTGCGGGCGCGGCTTGGCGTCCTGCGGCGCGCCGGGTGGCAGTCCGGTGACCACCTCCACCAGGTGGCGTTCCCACTCCCGAGCCTGGGCCACCGCCTCGCCCGGGAGCCCCTCGAGCAGGCCGAACGGCTCAACCCTCCGCGGTGTCGTGGTGGCCTTGACCAGGGCGAAGTCGAGGGCGCCGAGCAGGAACGAGGCCAGCACCACCGAGGCGGCGCCAGATGCCGATAGCAGCCTGACCGATGTGCCGGACAGCGCGACAACCTGGTGGTCCTCGCCGTCGACATGGACCCAGTCCCCGACCTGCAGCACGGACGCCGACGCGTTCACCGCGCCGCCCTGACAGCCACCGGGGAGCCGTCGTGCAGCGGTCTGGACAGGTCGACGGTGAGGACCTGGGACCACAGCAGGTGGAACAGCACTGGCAGGATCGCGATCGGGTCGCCGACCTGCTGCGCGCCGTCCATCAGCGCCCCGGGAACGGTGAAGGCCTCCCGAAGCGCCGCGGTGACCTCCGGCTGGGCGTTCCGCGGATGGCGGTAGCCGGCCAGCCAGCGCACGTTCGCGGCCAACACCGGATCCGGGGCGCAGACCAGCCGGTAGTCCCAGCCGACCTCGCGGCCGGCCTGGCGGGTGGTTTCGAACGCAGCGGCATCCCTCGGCTTGATCCGGGTCAGCGGTCGGCAGTCGACGACCACCGCGCTGCCGTCCGCCCGGCGGGCGAAGTAGTCCGGCGCGTGGGACCGCAGCTTGCCGTCGTGCTGCCAGAACAGCCAGAACGGCTGCGAGGCGATCCCGACGACGGCGGGGTCGTGGTCCAGCAGCATCAGATGGTCGCGTTCGAGCCAGGACTCGTAGCCGACCTGCCGCCGGGTCGTGGCCGACCACCACAGCCCGGGGAAGTAGCGCTGCCGCTTGAACGATGGGAACGCCCGCACCGGGGCCACCGCCTCGAACCGCACCGGCACCCCCTCGGCCAGCCCCATGCGCACCTGGCGCCCGTCGAGGCCGACGAACCCGACCTCGAGCTCAACTGGGGGCGGATCGGTCACGTCACCCGGAAGCGGATGAAGCACCCATGCAACCTACTGGCCAACATCATCCGGACCCTGGCCAACACGCTGGCCAGGAAGTCCGGATCTGGCCAACTTCTTCCGGATCGGACAACGTCGATGTACCTGTACCTTAGAGAGCACACCGCCAACCGCAGGAAGCAAGATATGCGAATGCTTAGCAGACCTCTTGCCCCGCGGGGGCAAGAGGCGGCAGCATTCACAGACGGGCGACCCGGCGGGGTCGCAGAAACCGGCGATCCGACCGAGCGCGGTCGGATCGCCAAGACAGAAGCGGCACCAAGAGAAAGGACCGGCAGCGTGGCAGACCAGCCGCCGCCGGAGCAGCCGGCGATGGCGGCCGCGACCACCGCCGCGGTCGCCGAGCCCGGTGCTGCGGCCCCCGCCGACAACAGCCCGGCCGACGCGGCCCCCGAGGGCGCCGCGGCGGTGGTCACCCGACACCGCGAGCACCGGTTTCCCGGCCGCCGCCGGCCGGTGCAGGTGCGCTTCGGCGAGGAGGAGTTCGCCGCGATCGAGCTGGCGGCCGGGCGGGCCGGGCTGACCCCGACCGGCTACGTCGGGGCGGTGGCGCTGGCGGCGGCGCGGGGGACGGTGCCGCCGGCGCCGTCGCAGAGCCGGGAGGCGCTGACCGAGCTGATGGCCGCCCGGGCGCAGGTGCGCCGCTTCGGCGGCAACGTCAACCAGGCGGTGGCGGCGCTCAACAGCACCGGCGAGACGCCGCAGTGGCTGGCGCAGGCGGTGGAACTCACCTCCCGGGCGGTA
>JADGOU010000399.1 GCA_017882835.1 Frankiaceae bacterium
CCAAGCTCCTGGCGCGTCACGTGCGCGCCGTCGGAGAACGCGACCCTGGTTGGGCTCCCGGCCTGTCGGTCACACCCCACACGCTCCGCCGCAGCAGAGTTATCTCCCCTGCCTGAACCGGATGAGGGACGTGCGGTTTGGGGACGTAGGCCAACGTGCCTGCGCAGTATCAGGTACTTGTCGGAGCCCTCAGTTACGTTCGCCACGTGGCCGAGTCGATCAGCTTCGAGTTCCGGGCCGAGCGGGCTGTTTCTCCCCTCGACGGGACGCAGTTGTGGGTGGTTCTGGATGCTGGGCTCGTCGTGCACCGCGAGGCCAGTGACTTCCTGCGTTGTCTGCAGGGCGCCGGGCGTTCGCCGCATACGATCCGGGCCTACGCCGGGCGGACGGCGTTTTTCCTCGGCTGGTGCGGGGCACAGGGAGTCGACTGGCGTCATATTGGCCTACCGGACCTGGCCCGGTTTAAGCACTGGGTTGAGGTCGCCTCGATCCGGCGCGGGCGGACCCGGTCAGGCTCGACGGTCAATGCCATCCTCACCACGGTGTGTGAGTTCCTCCGATTCTGCGCCCGGACCGGGCTCATCCAGGCGGCGGTGGCCGAGCGGCTTTCCGAGCCGCGTTGGCTGCGGTTCACCCCGCCCGGCTTCGACGCCGGCGAGTCCGGCCAGTTCCGCACGGTACGAGCCCGGGCGCTGAAGGCCAGGGCCGAAACACCGTTCCCCGACGCGCTCACCGCTGAGCAGGCAAGGACCGTCTTCGCCTGCTGCCGCCGGCCGCGGGAGCGGTTCCTGGTGATCTTGTTGCACGACACGGGGCTTCGCATTGGCGAGGCGTTGGGGTTGCGCAGGTGTGACATGCACCTGCTCCCGGACTCCCGCAGCCTGGGTTGCGCCACGGTCGGCGCCCACGTTCACGTCCGGCACCGGGCAAACCCCAACGGTGCGCTGGCCAAGTCCCCCAACCCCCGCGTGGTCCCGGCCAGCGATGCGGTGCTCGCGGGTTACGCCGACTACCAACACGAACGCGCCGAGAGACTCGGCGAGGAAGGAAACGACATGGTGTTCGTCAACCTTTACCACGAGCCGCTCGGCGCGCCGATGGGTTACCGCGCGGCTAAACGTTTCTTCGACCGGCTGGCCGGCCAGTGTGGCTTCCCGGTGCGCCCCCACATGATGCGCCACTCGGCGGCGACAAACTGGGTGCGCGCCGGCGTCGACCTCGACGTGGTTCAGGCGCTGCTCGGGCACGCCTCGCTTGCCTCCACGACCGTCTACCTTCATGCCCGCGACGAGGACAAACGCAGTGCCGTCGAATCGGTGGCAGCGGGCAGGCGGTACCGGTGAGCGGCCGGGCGCTGCACACGGTTGGTGTCCAGGCCGAACCGGGAGTCCTCGGCGAGCTCGGTTGGCAGCAGTGGCTTGTGGCTCATGTGGATCCGACCTGGCGGGCAGGTGAGTGGGATCAGCAGGGTTGGCTGTTCACCGGTGACCTGGCCAGCGACCGGACCGCGGCCTGGCCGTGCCGCACCCCGGGTTGCTCGACGGCGACCCACTTCCACACCGGGCGCTGCGAGAGCTGCCGGCGGGCCCGGGCATGCGCCGGGGTCTCCGAAGAGGCGTTCGACGCCGCGCCTACCCGCCGGCCCACCCGCCCGCTGCTGCTGGGGATCTGCTCGGTGCCCGGCTGCGAGAGTGAGCTGCTGTGCCGAGGCCTGTGCTTTCGTCACGAACGCGCCTGGCGCAGGGTCAAACCCGAGCCGTTGGAGGACTTCGTGGCCCGGGCCGACCCGTTGCCGCGTCTGGCGGACTGTGCGGTCGCGGGCTGCGGCCGCGAGCACGTCAGCCGCCGCGGGCTGTGTCACTTCCACGACAACAGGTTCCGTCGCCACCACGACGCCGCCACAGTGTCGGCGCAGGAGCTGGCCGGCTGGGTCGCCATCCAGCAGCCCCGGTTGGGGGTTCACCAGTTCTCGCTGGCGGGGCTGCCCGAGCTGGTCCGTTTCGAGCTGCTTTATGGGCTGCAGCGCCGGGACCAGGCCCCACCGCCGATGGAGCCGACCCAGGTGCGGATCCTGATCAGCCGCCTCACCGGGGCCGGCTCGCTACGGCAGGCCGATCCGCAGGCAGTCTGCGAAAGCGGCGGCGTGCAGTACAACGACTCGATCAGGGGACTGTTCGCCGACCTGCGCCGGCACCTGGATCGGGCCTGGGGCCAACACAGTGGTGCCGACCCGTTCGAAGGCGACATCTGGCAGGTGGGCCTACTCGACCTGCAGTCCAACGGCTCGCGTCGCTGGCCGGCCACCCAGGGAGTGATCGACTTCACCACCATCGAGGTTGCCTGGCTGCGTGAGGTGGTCAAGGAGTGGGCCCGGGCTACCCGCCCCTACCTGCAGCGGATACGTGAGGCGTTGCGGGCCTGCCGCGCCGCCTCGGCGACGTTGGTGGCTGCCGGCCGGACCGCCCCCACCACCCTGGGCGCGGGCGACTTCGCCGCAATCATTGACGCGATCTCCGACCTGCGACGAGCTGACGGGGCCCTGCACTCTGCCCAGCATCGCAACCTCCTGCTCTACGTGATCTGTGAGGTCGTTGAGCACGGGCGAGCAGGCGGGCTGATGACTCAGATCCCCGACCCTTTCCGCCCCGCCCGGCGCCACCGCGTCAGATCCGAACCTAACGAGGACGAGTTGGGCAAGGCCCTACCCGAGGCGGTGATCCGCCAGCTCGACGCCCAACTACACCTCCTGGGCCCAGCGGGACGGGCCGGTTCATTCCCTGCCGTCGACTTGCAACTAATGCAACAGACCATCTACCGGATTCTGCGCGACACCGGCCGCCGCCCTGGGGAAGTGGTCAGCCTGCGGGTCGGCGCCTTGGAGGTCATCGACGGCCAGCACAACCTGATCTACGACAACCACAAAGCCGCTCGGATGCGCCGACGCCTGCCGATCACCAAGGAGACAGCTGAGGTCGTGATGGCCTGGGAACGTCACCGGTCCCAGCTGCGTACCCCACCAGCCCTGAACCACTGGTTGTTCCCGAGCCCACAGCTGCGCGCCAAACAAGCCCGCGGGTACGTGTCGCCCGCCTGTGTTTGCAGGGCTTTCAAAGCTTGGGTGGCC
>JADGOU010000400.1 GCA_017882835.1 Frankiaceae bacterium
GGGTCAGCCGCAGGGCGGCCAGCCGGGCCGGGTCCCCCACCGCGACTCCACCGGTGGCGTCGCTGTGCCCGCCGATGTACTTCGTCGCCGAGTGCACGACGATGTCCGCCCCCCATTCCAGCGGCCGGCATACCACCGGTGAGGCGAACGTCGAGTCGACCACCAGGGCCGCGCCGGCGCCGTGGGCCGCCTCGGCCAGCTCGGGCAGGTCGGCCACCGACATGGTCGGGTTGGCCAGGGTTTCCGCCCAGACCACGTCGGCCCCGCCCCCAACGGCGGCGCGGACCGCGGCCGGGTCCGTGCCGTCGACAAAGTCCACCCGTACGCCGAAGCGAGCCAGCACCCGGGTCAGCACGGAGTACGTGCCGCCGTAGATCTCCCGCGGCGCCACTACCCGGCCGCCAGCCCGGGTGAGCGTCCACAGCACCGCCGATATCGCCGCCATCCCGGAGGCGAACGGCTGCCCCACCACCTCGCGGGCCAGACCGGCGCCTTCCAAGGCGGCCACCGCGGCCGCGAAGGCATCAGCGGTCGGGTTGTCGTAACGACTGTAGGAGTATCCGGCCCGCTCGCCGGCGACGACGTCGCGGTAGTCCTCCGCCGAGTCGAAGCCGAACGCGGCGGTGCGGTAGACCGGCAACCCAAGCGGGGACTGCGCCGGGACCGCCGGCGCCGGACCATGGACGGCACGGGTGCTCTCGCCGTACGGCGGGACGGGCTCGGGAGCAGCGGTCGGTTCGGGGGCGCCGGGCGAGTCGGCAGCGGCGGTCATGGCGCCTATCCTCCCGGCGCGGCCGGGCGGCCTGGGTCACCGCCGCAGGTCAGCGCCGCGATCGGCGCCGCGATCGGCGCTCCGGCCGGGTCTCCCGCGCCATCAGGCTCTCCAGCATCCGCGTCGGCGACATGCCCCGGTGCACGACCTGGACGACGTGCTCGGTGATCGGCATGTCCACGCCGTGGCGGCGGGCGAGCGCCAGGATGGACTCACACGACTGCACTCCCTCGACGGTCTGCCAGGACTCGGCCAGCACGTCGGCGAAGCTCGCCCCGCGGCCGAGGCGCACCCCGAAGGCGCGGTTGCGCGACAGCGGCGACACGCAGGTGGCGACCAGGTCCCCGAGACCGGCAAGCCCGGAGAACGTCAGCGGGTCGGCCCCCAGCGCCGCGCCGAGCCGCGCCATCTCCGCCAGCCCGCGGGTGACCAGGCCGGCCTTGGTGTTGTCGCCGAAACCCATCCCGTCGGCCATGCCGCAGGCGATCGCGACGACGTTCTTCACGGCCCCACCGAGTTCACAGCCGATCACGTCGTCGTTGGTGTACGGCCGGAAATACGGCGTGAGCGTCGCGCGCTGCAGCCGTTGGCACGCCGTCTCATCGGTGCCGGCGACCACCGTCGCCGCCGGGTGCCGAGCGGCGATCTCGTGCGCCAGATTGGGGCCGGACACGACCACCACCCGCCGCGCCGGTATGTCGGCGACCTCGGCGATCACCTCGCTCATCCGCTTCGTCGTACCCAGCTCGATGCCCTTGATCAGGCTGACCAGGAGTGCCTGCGCCGGCAGCAGCGGTACCCACTTCTCCAGGTTGTCGCGCAGCGACTGGGCCGGCAGCGCCAGCACGACAAAGTCGGCGCCGGCCACCGCCTCCGCCGGGTCGGCTGTGGCGGCGAGCCGGTCCGGCAGCCGGATGCCGGGCAGATAGTCCGGGTTCTCGTGCCGGCCGCGGACGGCCTCGGCGACCTCAGGACGGCGCGACCACAGCGTGACGTCGCTGCCGCCGTCGGCGAGCACCGTGGCGTACGTCGTCCCCCAGGACCCGCTGCCGAGGACGGCGGCCCGGGTCACGCCGACCACTGAGCCACCGGTACGACGAGAGCGCCGGTCGCCATCGCCAGCCGCGCCACGCCGGTTCGGGCCACCATCGGCCACAGTTGTGGATCCCGGGTCACAGTGCCTTCCGGGTAGATCACCACCGCCTCGCCGCGACGGATTGCGGCGACGGCATCGCGCAGGGCGTCAGCGGCGTTGGCACTGTTGCGGTAGACCGGGATCTGGCCGGCACCGCGAACGATTCGCCCGAGCGGCCACCGCAGCCGGAACAGTTCGATCTTGGCCGGGAAGCACGGCGGTCGACCGGCGTCATAGACGTAGTGCGCAAGGGTGAAGGGGTCGGCGTACGAGACGTGGTTAGCGGCGATGATCACACCACCGGCCGGCGGGATGTGCTGCTGGCCGCGCCAGTCGCGTCGAGTGAGCACCAGCATGGCCGGCTTGATCAGGCAGACCGCCAGCCGGTACCAGAAGCCGAGCCTGCCGCGGCGCACCTGACCGACCTCCCGAACGACTCCGGTCCGGCGCCGCCCGCGGCACTTCGACCGGACCAACCCCGACCGCCGGAGTCTGACCGGTGCCAGCCTGCGCTGTCGAGCAGCCGCGTTGACTCGCGCGAAGGTGGGCGCGTTGGCTCACTGAGAGTGCGCCCCACTCGTCGCCGACGGGTTCCGCCCGCTACCGCGTGGTGGAACTCCACCCTCGGTCGGGCTTTCACCACCGCGGCAGTTGCCGCCAGGCGATTCGATCTGCGGCCGCGCTGAGGGCACCGCTCCCAGCTGCCGTGAGCGCAGCGTACCTCTCAGGTGATTCCCATCCATGCGCCGGCCACGTCAAGCAGGCTCCTTCGCGGGCACAGCACGGCTCCTTCGCGGGCACCACCATCAAGGACGGCCCCGATGAAGTCGAGCAGCTCGGCAGGTCGTTTGTCATCGTCGGTCAGGTAGGTCAACCGGGCGTCGATAGACAGCCCAACTCGGACGGCGACGTCTCCGTCAGCGGCACCCGAGACGACTAGCGTCTCCCGCGAGCTGCGAGCGCTGAGGACGAGCCGGCCGCATCATGGTGTTGTGGTCAGGGCGGCGATCACTACCGGCGGCACCGCTCCCTGCACCCGAACACATGTTCGATAGTGTAGTCCACCCATCCGACCAAACGGGGGCTTTCCCCATGAACCTGCTGGCCTGGTGCGCATGACCGCACCAGCGCTCGGGCCGGCGAGCTCCTTGGCCAGCGCCGACGGTCGACAGGGCGGGCGGTCGACATGGCACCCGCGACCTGTGCGGCAGAA
>JADGOU010000401.1 GCA_017882835.1 Frankiaceae bacterium
CAGCCGAGGGAGTTGACGATGTGGTGCTGGACCACCGGGTGCAGCCGGTCGACGGTCACAGATCGAGCGGTACGTCGTCGGCCCGGGCGGCCGGCACGACCTGGGCGCTGTTGCGCTCGACGTCGGTGAGCTCGCCCGGGCGCAGGGTCAGGGTGTAGTGCCGGCGCGGGTCGAAGTCGGCGAACTGGTCGACCCGGTCGAGGACGTCGCTGACCAGCTTCTTGAGAAAGACCCGGGGCGCCACCCCGACCCGGCCTCCGAGCGACCCGGTGACCGCGGCCGCGAGCGCGGCAACGTAGGCGTCGTCGACGACTCGACGCACCCGGTCGGGATCGGCGGCCCCGGCGGCGTACAGGTTGCGCACCTTTGCGCCCAGCTCGACCAGCGCGGGCTGATCGAAGCCGGGCAGCCGCAGTTGCACGGCCCGGGGGTTGTCGAAGCGCGCGTCGGTGGCGAAGTCGGTGGCCAGTCGCTGGGCCAGCGGAGGCAGCCGCGGTACGCCGCTGGGCCCGTCGTAGAAGGCCGGCGTCCCAGTGATCACCAGATACAGCCCCGGGAAGCGGCCGGAGTCCACCTCGTCGACGAGCTGCCGGAGAGCGTTGAGCGCCTTGTCCCGGACATCCCCCCGGACCCGCTGCAGGGTCTCGACCTCGTCCAGCACGAGCAGCAGCCCGGGATGGCCGGCATCGCGAAGAACGGTGAGCAGCCCTTGCAGGAAACCGATGGCGGCGAAGTGGTCGAGCTCGCCGCGGATGCCGGCGGCCCGCTTGGCCGAGCCGGCGACGTGCGGCTGGCCGCCGAGCCAACCGGCGAGCGCGTCGGCGGTGGGCAGATCCCCGGCCGTGACCGCGGTCCGGTAGGCGGGCAGCGCCTGGGCAAAGGCCAGGGTGCGGGTGGAGACCGCCGCCAGCCGCTGTTCGGCCAGGGTGCGGACGGCCGCCTCCAGCGCGGCGCCGCCGCGGCCGAGGGACGGGTCGAGGGCGGCGGCGTCGGCCGCCAGGGTGTAGAGCCAGGAGTCGAGCACCGGCCGCAGCGCGCTCGGCGGGAAGCTCGCGGTCCGCAGGGACTCCCCGATCCGGCGGTAGACGGTCTCCAGCTTGTGCAGCGGGGTCTCGGTCTCCGAGATCTGCACCTCGGCGGTGGCCAGGCCGCGGCGGGCGGCGCGTTCGGCCAGGAAGCGGGTCACGAAGGTCTTGCCGGCGCCGTACTCGCCGCGGATGGCCTTGAACGCCGAGCCGCCGGCGGTCACCGCATCCAGGTCGGCGTCGAGGGCGGGGATGAACCGCTCCAGCCCGACGGCCAGCAGGTCCAGGCCGCTCGCCGGCACCGTGCCGCGCCGCAGCGCGTCGACGACCTCCCGCCGGCGGCGCGGCGAGACCGCGGTGCTCACAGCTCGAACTGCTCGCGCAGCAGCGTCTCGTCCAGGACAACGGTGGCCCCGTCGACATCCAGGCGCAGGACGGCGTAGCCCTCCACGTTGAGCAGCCGCTGCGTGTGCAGGACGGCGCCGCGCAACGTTGCCGGGGCGACGCCCAGCGCGACGGCGGCCGATGTCGGCGGCAGGCGTCGGGCCGGGGCCGCGAGCAGCGCCTCGAGGAGTTGACGGACCTGCTGGTCGGTCACCGCGGCACGTCCGGCCAGCCGGCGCTGGTCGGCGAAGGTCGGGGAACGGATCGCGGCCGCGGCCAGCGGGCTGGCGGCGGCGGGCGCAGCCGAGGGCTCGGGCTCGACCGGGTCGAACAGGGTGGGCGTCGCCGTCGGCACGGGCGCCGGCCCGGTCGGCCCGACCGCGGGGGTGAGGGACCCGAACCACCAGGCCGGCTCCTGCGGGACGGCCGGCACCAGGCCGGTGCCGTCGGTCTGCCCGCCGGACACCAGGAAGTAGAGCGGGATGACCACCTCGGCCGGGGAGGCCCCACCGTGGTAACCGGCCTTCAGGGGGCCGTAGCGCAGCCGTTCGTCGACCGCCAGCACCGCCCGGCCGTCGTGCAGCCGGACCCGCCGACCCGTCACCAGCACCTCGCCGTCGCCGACCGGGCCGCCGTCGGCCCGGGACCGGCCGCTGGAGATGACGGCGTGGCTGCGCTGCTGGCCTTGGCGCCGCTCGACGATGTGACCGTGGTCGGAGGTGAGCAGCACGACCCGGCCGGCCAGCCGGGCCCGGTCCAGCAGCGGCGCCAGGTGCTTGATCGCATCGGCGGTCCAGACCGTGCCGGCCGGGTCGGAGCGGTCCAGGGCGTCGTCGATGGTGTTGAGCACGCACGTCACCAGCCGCTGGCCGACCTGGTCGTCGATGGCGGCGCCGACGTCGTGGGCGACGGCGAAGCCGGGCTGGGAGCTGTCGAGCGGCTTCTTGTGGAACAGCCGGGCGCCGGCCAGACCGTGGGCGCGCACCAGCTCGGCGTACCCGCGCTGCTCGACGTCCTGACCACCGGCCCGCAGCTCGCCGCAGAGCAGCGACGTGCGGCTGACCTCGGTGATGCTGGGCAGCACCGAGACCGCCCCGATGCGGCGCGCCTGCCCGGCGGGCAGCGTCTCCACCCAGCCGTCCGCGACCTTGCCGACGACGCTCGCGACGATCTCGGAACCGACTGCGGCGCTCATCCCGTCGAGCACGAGCACGAGCACCGGAACCCGCGCGACGAGCGGGAAGACCACGGTGGCAAGCAGGTCTTCGAGGTGCACGGCCGCCGGGTCGGCGGGGCTGTCATCCCGGGTGTGCGCCGCCAGGGCCTGGGCGAACTCGGTGTCGTGCCGGTCCCGTCGACGTCGCACCTCGGTCAGGACGGCCGACAGGGCGGCGCCGAGTTCGGCGTCCCCGACACCGGTCGCGGCGTCGTTGACCGCGGCGTCGACCCAGGCGTCGGTGTCGAGGTGCCGCCGGTGCAGGGCGCCCAGATCCAGCCGTTGGGCGCTGCTGTCCACCGCCAGCCACCGGGTCAGCCGGACGGCGGCGGCAAACGCGTGCACCCGCGGGTCCTCGCCGGCCAGGGCGTGCGCCGAGACGGCCTGCCAGGCCGCCTCGATGGTCGCCAGCAGCGGGCCGGCCACGGCCGGCCGATCGACCGTATCCGGGGGAATGACCGCCTGGCACATCGCCGCCGCCA
>JADGOU010000402.1 GCA_017882835.1 Frankiaceae bacterium
TCCCCACCGAGTCGGCCACCGCCGCAACTGTCAAGATCGCCGTTTCGTTGCCTGCGGCGGCACCGCTGGCCGTGGTCGATGTCAAGCCGCATCCTGGCTGGACCGTGACCGTCGACAAGGAGAAGCTGGCGCAGCCGCTGACGGCGGACGACCTCACCGTTACCGAGGTGCCGCGCACCGTCACCTGGACGGCCGGGCCGGGCCTGGGCATCGCACCCGACCAGTTCGACGAGTTCGAGCTGTCGGTGGGCACGCTGCCCACGGCGAACTCGATCTCCTTTGCCGTGGTCCAGACCTACAGCGACGGCTCCACCGTGGACTGGTCGCAGCCGCAGGCCGCCGGGCAGCCGGAGCCGGAGCACCCGGCCCCGGAGCTGAAGCTCCCCGGGGCCGGTGCCGGCACGACCGCCTCGGCCGCTCCGGCAGCGACAGTGGTGCCCGCGGGCCGCACCTCAACCGCCTCCGCGGGCAGGGACTGGCTCGCTCGGACCCTGGGCGCCGTGGGGGCGGTCTGCGGGATCGCCGCGGTGGGGATTGCGCTGGTGCGCACCCGGCGTACCAGTCAGGGATGACTCACGGGTGACGATGGATCAGCTGCGGCGCCTGGGGTGCCTCGCCGGCCTGGTGGCGGCGGCCGCCGCCTGGGCGCTCGCGGTTGCCCCCCCGGCGTCGGCGCATGCGCACCTCACCGCGATGCAGCCGGCGATAGACGCGACCGTGTCCAGCCCACCGGCCGCTGTCGTGCTCACCTTCGACGAGGCGGTGCACACCTCCTTCGCGGTGGTCACCGTCACCGGCCCGGATGGCCGGCGGTGCGACGTGGGCACGCCGACCGTGGTTGACGGGACGGTCACCCAGGGCGTCTCCCCGCTGCCGGGAAGCGGCTCCTACACCGTCGCCTACCGGGTGGTGAGCGCCGACGGGCATCCGGTCAGCGCCCAGGAACGATTCACCTTCGCGCCCCCGGCCGACTACCGGCCCGCGGTCGCTACCGCGCAGCCGGCGACGGCGGTCGCCTCCCCGGCCGCCGCGGGGCCGGCCCCCGCGGTCAGCCGGCACGCCGGCCATCTCAGCCAGGTCGCCGTGGTGGTCCTGGTCCTCACCGCAGCGATGATCATGCTCATCCGGAATCGGACGAAGCGAACATGAGTGCGGTCACCGGGCCAGATGTCACTCGACCAGCGACCACGGCCCAGCGGCGCCGTCGGTGGCTGGGGTGGGCGGCCGCGGCCGGGGCGGGGGCGGCGGTGCTGGCTGCCGCACTGGCGTACGGCGGGGGAGCCTCCACCGCCGCCCTGCCCGGCCTCCCGCACGCCGGTGCGGCCACGGGCTGGGGACTGCCACTGGCGCGGCTGCTGGTCGACCTGACCGGCATCGTCACGGTGGGGGTGCTGCTCGCGGTCGGCGTGCTGCTGCCCCCCGGTGCGGACTCCGCTGTCCGGTTGCTCAGTCGCGCTTCCGCGGCGGCGTGGCTCTGGGCGCTCGCCGCGGTGGCGAGCATCGTGCTCACGTTCTCGGACTTCGTCGGCGTACCGCTGGTGGACTCACTCGACGGTGCCCAGCTGGGCTCGTTCATCTCCCAGACCAGCCAGGGCAAGGCGTTGGCCCTGCAGGCCGTGATCGCCGCCACCGTGGCGCTGGGAGCCTTGGGGGTGCAGCGTCGCGGCGGGGCACTGGGGTTGTTGGTGCTGGCCCTGACCGGGGTGGTGCTGCCCGGGCTGAGCGGACACTCGGGCGCGGCCAGCGACCACATGCTCGCCGTCTCCAGCCTGGTGGTCCATGTCGTGGCGGCCTCGCTGTGGGTGGGCGGCCTGATCGCGCTCGGGGTGCTGGGCACGCTCGGACCGGCGTCCATGCGGGTGGCGGTGCCCCGGTTCTCCCACCTGGCGCTGTGGTGTGTCGTCGCCGTGGCCGCCTCCGGAGTCGTCAACGCCGGCCTGCGCCTGGGCAGCGTCGGCCAGCTGCCCGGCAGCAGCTACGGGTGGCTGGTGCTGGGCAAGGTCGTCGCGTTGGGCAGCCTGGCCGGCTTCGGCTGGTGGCACCGCCGGCGGACGATGCCGCAGCTCGGTGAGCGGGGCGGCCTGGCCGGCTTCACCCGGATCGCCGCCGCGGAGAGCGTGCTGATGGTGGCGACCGTCGGCCTCGCGGTCGGGCTGTCGCGGACGCCGACCCCGGTTCCCCGGACCGGCCCGGCCGCCGGGCTCACCCGCACCCGGGAGCTGCTCGGCTACTCGATGCCGCCCGCGCCGACCCCCTGGCGGCTGTTGGTCGACGTACACATCGATGGCTTCCTGCTCACCGGTGCGGTGCTGGCTGGGGCGCTGTACCTGACCGGCCTGCAGGTGCTGCGGCGGCGGGGCGACCACTGGCCACCCGGCCGTACGGTGTCGTGGCTGGCCGGGGTCCTGCTGCTCGTCGTCGTCACCAGCGGGGGCGTGGGCCGCTACGCACCGGTGCTGTTCAGCGTGCACATGGCGCAGCACATGGTGCTGAACATGGCGGTGCCGATCCTGCTGGTCCTCGGCGCCCCGGTGACGCTGGCGCTGCGCACCCTGCCGCCGGTCTCGGCCGGCGGCCCGGGGGTGCGGGAGGTGCTGCTCACCGTGTTGCACAGCCGGGCGGTGCGGGTGCTCAGCCACCCGCTGGTGGCCGCCGCGATCTTCGTGGGCAGCCTCTACGGCCTGTACTTCTCCCCGATCTTCCCGGCGGCGATGGCCAACCACTGGGGCCATCTGGCGATGCAGCTGCACTTCCTGGCCGCCGGCTGCCTGTTCTTCTGGGTCCTGATCGGCGTTGACCCAGGCCCGACCCGGCCGCCGCACGTGGCCCGGCTGGTGCTGATGCTCGGGGTGATGGTCACCCACGCGTTCTTCAGCGTCGCGCTGTTGTCCGCCAACACGGTGCTGGCGCAGTCGTGGTTCGCCGGGCTGCAACGCCCCTGGGGCGCCTCGCTGCTCGACGACCAGCACCTCGGCGGCGCCATCGGCTGGGCGTTCGGGGAGATCCCGGTCGCCGCCGTGCTCACCGCGCTGGTGGTGTCCTGGGTGCGCTCGGACGCCCGGGAAGCGGCCCGGCTCGACCGGCGGGCGGACGCCGACGGGGATGC
>JADGOU010000060.1 GCA_017882835.1 Frankiaceae bacterium
GACACCCGCCCAGTCTCTCGGCCGGGTCCGACAATCCGGCGGACCGGGCATTCCTCCCCGCCCTGAACGGCGGGGCTTCCAGCCCGGGTTATCGGTGAACCCATGAGTGTGGTGGCGTTGGTGTCGGCAAAGCACTCACCGGGGGTCACGGTGGCCACCTTGGCCATGGCCTCGGTGTGGCCGTGGCGGGTACTGGTGGCGGAGTGCGACCCGGCGGGCGGCGACATTATCGCCGGCTACCTGCGGGCTCAGCTGCCGCAGCGGGGCGGGCTGTTGACCGCGGCGTTGGCCGCCCGGCGGGAGCCGCTCGGCGAGGGGCTGTGGCAGCACGCCACCGGGCTGACGTCGGATGGGCGGGTCAGCTTGCTGTCCGGACTGGCGGATCCCTCGAAGGGCTGGGTGCTCCAGCAGGCGTGGCCGGCATTGATCGACGCCTTTCAGGAGGCAGCGGGCGAGCAGCCGACCGACGTGCTGGCCGACTGCGGGCGCCTGGGCGCAATCGGGACTCCCGTCCAGTTGCTGTCCCGAGCCGACGTCGTGCTGCTGGTCACCCGCCCGAGCCCGATCGACCTGGCCCGGGTTCGGCCACGGCTGCAGGCGATGCAGGAAGGCTTGCCGCCGCCCCCGGTTGGCCCCGAGCTGGCGGTGTTGTTGATCGGCGGTAGTGCGCGAGTGGCACGCGAGGTGAGCGCAGTCCTGGGCGTGCCGGTGGCGGCGACGCTGGCTGAAGACTCCGATTCGGCCGCGGTGTTCGCCTTCGGCGAGCCCCCCCGGCATGGGTTCGCTAGTGGTGCGCTGATGACGTCTACGCGGCAGGCGGTCGAGCAGCTGCAGCGCCTGCTGACCCGCCGCGCACTGGCGGGAGCCGGCAAACCGGGCGAGGCGGCACCGGCGGAGGTTCCGCCGGTGCCGGCCAGCGGGGGTGCCCGGTGAGCGGCGGCTCGCAGCTGTGGGCCCTGGGCGGCTGGCCCGACCCGGCGCCGCCGGCCGCGGCCCGGAACGGGTCGGTGCCGTCGGTGCCGCTACCGTCGGAGCGCTCGACGTTCGTGCCGAGGCTGGTGCCCCCGCCGCCGTCGGTGGATGCCTCCGGTGGGGCGGTGGTGACGGAGGCGACGGTGCGCGCGCTGCGCGCCGAGGTGGCCGCCGGGTTGATCGAGCAGCAGAACGCGCTGCAGGCCAAGGGGGGGAAACTGTCCGCGGAGGGGGTTCGGGAACTCGCCCGTGGGTTGATCCGCTCCGCGGTGACTGCGGAAACCGACCGCCGGGGGGCCGCCGGGCGGGTGATGGCGTCGGGGGCTGCGGAGCAGCTGCTCTGTGAAGCGGTGTTCGCCGAGGTGTTCGGCCTGGGCCGCCGGTTGCAGGCCCTCGTGGACGATGCGGCGGTCGAGAACATCGACGTCAACGGTTTCGACGACGTCGTGGTGGAGTACGCCGGCGGCCGGCTGCAGCGGGTCGGGCCGGTCGCGGACAGCGACGCGGACCTGGTGGAGCGGGTGGAGCGGGTCGCGAACTACTCGATACCGGCGCGGACGTGGTCCGATGCCCGGGCACTGCTCAAGCTGCGGCTCGCCGGCGGCAGCCGGTTGACCGCCTGGCGGCGGATCAGCGCTCGGCCGGGGCTGACGATCCGCAACCACCGACTGGTGGACATCACCCTCGCCGACCTGGTCGCCAACGGGACGCTGACCGAGGCGGTCGCGGCCTTCCTGCGGGCCGCCGTCCGGGCCCGCAAGTCGATCTGGGTGACCGGCACCCTGGATGCCGGAAAGACCACGTTGCTGCGGGCGCTGGCCGCGGAGATCGACGCGTGGGAGAAGGTGCTCGTCCTCGAGCAGGAGGGCGAGCTGTTCCTGGACCGGTTGTCCGGACGCGCCGACCGCGGACAGGTCGTTTCCTGGGAGGCGCAGGAAGCCAACAGCGAGGGCCAGGGTGAGATCAGCCTGGCCGCGCTGGTCAAGGACGCCAAGCGGACGAACTCCCGACGCGCGGTGCTCGGCGAGGCCCTGGGCGCGGAGATCAAGCCGATGCTCGACGTGATGGCCACCTGGCCGGGGTCGATGGGCACGCTGCACGCCGACACCCCGTCCGCGGTGCTTCCGCGGGTGGTCGCCCTGGCGCTGGACGCCACCGGCAACACCACCCCGGCGCAGGTGCACTACTCCATCGCGGTCGGGGTGCGCTTCATCGTCCACCTGGATATGGACACGGCCTGGGATGCCACCGGGCGCGAGGGCCGGCGCGAGCGCTACGTCTCAACCGTGCTCGAGGTCGCCGGCATCGGGGAGAACGACCGGGTCAGCACCAACGAGGTGTTCCGCCCGGGCCCGGACGGGCGAGCGGTCCCCGGTACCTCGATCAGCTGCCAATTGGAGTTGGAGCGGGCCGGTCTCGACCCGCAACTGCTCGGAGCCGCCTGGTGAGCGCGCTGGCCGCGCTGGGCGGCGTCCTGGCCGCGCTCGGGTTACTGCTCGCCGGCATCGGGGCGTACGGGACTCGGGAACCGGTCGGCGCCCGGTGCTGGCGGCGCACCCGCCGGCTGACCGCCCGCGTGGGCGCGGGGGTGCGGGCGCGGCGCCGGCTGACGATCGCCACCGGCGCCGGGGTCGCTGCCTGGCTCTACACCGGGTGGCCGGTGGCGGCGCCGCTGGCCGCGGCCGGCGTGCTCGGGGTACCGGCGCTGTTCACCGGCCGGTCCGCGGCGCAGCGCCGGATCGAGCGGTTGGAGGCGGTGGCGGACTGGACCCGGCGGCTCGCGCAGCTGCTCGGCGCGACCGGCGGGGTGGAGCAGGTGCTGCAAGCGAGCTGGCGAAGCTGCCCGCCAGGAATCCGCCCGCAGGTCGGAACGCTGGTCGCCCGGCTCGACGCCCGGGTGCCCACCGAGATGGCGCTGCGTGGGTTCGCCGCGGACCTGGCGGATCAGACCGCGGACCGGGTGGTGGCCGCGCTGCTGCTCGCGACGGGGAAACGCGGGCCGGGGTTGGCGGCGGTGCTCACCAGCTTGGCGGACAACACCGCCGCCGAGGTGGCGATGCGCCGGGAGGTCGAAGCCGACCGGGCCACCCCGCGCACCACCGCCCGCTGGGTCACGATGATCACCTTGGGGATGGCGGGCGGGATGCTGCTGTTTGACCGGGCGTATCTGGCGCCCTTCGGCAGCCCGGTGGGGCAGCTGGCGCTGGTCCTGGTCGGATTGATCTTCGGTGCCGGGCTGTGGTGGATGCACCACCTGGCGACCTCCAAGCCGCCACCGCGCCTGCTGGCCCAAGACGGTGACCCGGTGCTCGCCGCTGCCGGAGGGCCGCGATGATCCCGCACCCGGCGGCGGTGGTCGGCGGCGCCGTCACCGGGCTGGGGGTCGGGCTGCTGGTGCGCGAAATGTGGCCGGCCCGCCCCCGGTTAGCGGCGGTGCTCGCCCGGTTGGACGACCCGCCGCTGGCGGCGCCGGTTCCCGGCGTTGCCGGGCGGGACCTGCGCGTGGCGGTCGGGGCGTGGCTGGCGCCGCGACTGGTCGGGATCCGCTGGCTGGCCCCGCCCCGGGATGACCTGCTGCTGCTGCGCCGCCCGGTCGAGGTCTTCTACACCCAGAAGGCCCTGATGGCCGGCTACGGGCTGGCGCTGCCCGCGGCGCTGGCGGCGGTGCTCGGGCTGCTCGGGATCAGCCTGCCGGCCCAGCTGCCGGTCCTGGGCTGCCTGGCGCTCGCGGTCGCCATGTGGTTCGCCCCGGATCTGGTGGTGCACGGAGAGGCGGCCGAGGCCCGGGCGGAGTTCCGGGAGGCGGTCGGGGCCTACCTCGACCTGGTCGCTCTGGTCCGGGCGGCCGACGGTGGGCCGGCCGAGGCGCTGGAGCGGGCCGCGGCGGTGAGCAGCACCTGGCCGTTCGGACGCATCGCCACCGCGCTGGACCATGCCCGGTACGCGGGCCAGACCCCGTGGCAGGCGCTGGCCGAGCTCGCCGGGAAGCTGCAGATTCCCGAGCTGCGCGACCTCGCGGACATCGTGCTGCTGGCCGGGCAGGACGGGGCCGCGATCCACGGGGCGCTGGTGCGCAAAGCCGAGGCGCTGCGCGCCCAGCAGGTGGCTGCGGCGAAAACCGCCGCGAACACCCAGACCGAGAAAATGACCCTGCCCGGGGCGGTGCTGCTACTGGGGTTCCTGCTGCTGTTCGGTTTCCCCGTGTTCGCCCGCGTGTTCGCCAGCTAAGGAGAGCCTGTTATGAAGCCTCCCGGGATCACGGTGGTGTACCACCCGGACCACAGCATCACGTTGAGTGACGGCAAGGGGGCCGAGGTCACCTACCGGGATCCGGATACCGTGGACGCGATCTTCGAGCAGGCCTTGGAGTCGATGCCCTCGTCCCTCGAGCGCACCGTAACGGCCGCGGGAGTCGTTTCCCTGGTTGCCCTAGTGGTCGTCCTGTGCGTCCGGTTCGTGTTCTGATGCCGACGCGGAACCCCGGAATACGACGCCTGCTTCGCGCCGTCCCCCAGCTCGCTGTGCTGCTGGCCGGGGCGGAGGGGCCATGGGCGCGCTGGGGTGCTGCCCGCGGGACGGTGAACGGGGCGGCATCCAGCTCGATTGCGGGTTCGGGCTGCGCGCCCGGATGCTCGCGCTGGTGGCGCTCAGCCTGACGCTCGCAGCGGTGATTGCGCTGCGCTCGCAGTTTCGGTAACGCATTCGTCGACGGGAAAGGAACCCCACGATGCGACGCTTGGTCACCACATCTCCTCAGCTCGCTGTGCTGCTGGTCGTGGCCGGGATGCTGCGGACCCGGTTGGCCGATGTCCGCGCGGACAGCGAGCGGGGCAGCGTCACCCTGGAGCAGATCGTGATCAGTGCCGGCCTGCTCGCCATAGCGCTCGCGGTGGTGGCGGCGATCGTGGCCGTTGTCCACCGCTATATGGGCCAACTCGGGGCCTGACCCACGCCGCCCATGCCCCCTACCGCGGCACCGCTGGCGCCGCCCCGCTCACCTCGGCCCGGCCGTCGGCGATGGTCCACCGACGCTGATCGGGACCGGGGCTCGGCGGCGCTGGAGGCGCTGATCGTCGCGGTGGCACTGATCGCCCTGCTGGTGCTGGTCATCGCCGGCGGCCGCCTCGCCGCCGCCCGCGGCCGGGTCGCCGACGCCGCTCGGGACGGGGCCCGGGCGGCGTCGCTGCAGCGCAGTCCCGCGGCGGCGCAGAGCGCCGCGGGGCAGGCGGCGCAGGAGACGCTGACCGGGGCGCGGGTGGCGTGCGCGCGCAGCGAGATCAGCGTGACCGCCGCTGGTCTGGATGCGGCGGTGGGCACCGCGAGCGCGGTGCGGGCCACGGTGCGCTGCCAGGTCGCGCTCGCGGACTTGGCGGTGCCCGGACTGCCTGGCACCCAGACGATGACGGCCGAGGCGGTCGCCCCGGTCGACTCCTACCGGGGCAGAGCGCCATGAGGACCCGGGAGCCCGCGGGCACGGCCCGCCGGCCCGACACCGGGGCTGGCCGGGCGGGCGGGGAGACGGGTTCGGCGTCCCTGCTGGTCCTCCCGTTGGCGTTCGGGCTGCTTGCCGCCGCCGGCCTGGTCGTCGACGGCAGCGTCACGCTCACCGCGCACCAGCAGGCCGCGAACGAAGCGGAGCAGGCGGCCCGGGCCGGGGCGCAGGCGGTGAACGTGGCGGCGGCGCGCGCCGGGCGGTTCACACCCGGGCTCACCTCCGGGCAGCAGGCCGCGCAGGACTACCTCGCCGCCGCCGGGCACCCGCACACCGTTGCGGTCAGTGGGGACAGTGTGGACGTCACCGTTACCGTCACCCACCCCACCCGGGTGCTGAGCCTGATCGGGATCGGGGAAGTGACGGCGACCGGGCACGGCCGGTCCCGGCTCACCGGCGGGGTCACCACCGCGGTGTCGCCGCCATGAGCCGACCAGCCTTCCAGGCGGGCGCCCAACCCGAAGCTGGCTGCCAGGTCGGTGCCGGCGGGGACGCCGGCGACCGCGGGTCCGCGTCCTTGTCCTACGTGGTGGTGATGTCCGCGGTGCTGCTACTGATCGCCCTCGTGCTGCAGTCGGCGTTGTGGTACCACGCCCGCAACGTCGCCCAGGCCGCGGCCGCGGAAGGCCTGCGGGCCACCCGGCTCTACGACGGCACCGAAGGCGCCGGGACGCAGGCCGCCGCCGCCCTCCTGCGCGACGCCGGCGGGCAGCTCATCGCCGACCCGGCGGTCGCGGTCACCCGCACCGCCGTGCAGGCCCGGGTGGAGGTCCGCGGCGGGGTGGTGTCCCTGATTCCCGGGGTGGCGCTGCCGATCGACGAGGTCGCCGCCGGAACCTGTGAACGCTTCACCCCGGACGCGGCGCCGTGACCGCCCGCCACGCCCGCTGCAGCGGGGTGGGACCCCGGTGGCGGGCCGCCGGCGCGTTGCTGATGCTCACGGCGGTCATCCTCGGGTTGCCGGTGGGCATGCTCGCCGTGGTCGGGTCGCCGGTACCCGCACATTGGCCGCACTGGGGGGAGCTCGGTGCTCGGCTGTTGGCCCCCGATGACGGCAGCCTGTTCCTGGGATTCCTGGTGGCCGTGTTCTGGGTGGGCTACCTGGCGTTCTGGCTGGGGTTCACCGCCGCGGTCGCGGTGGAGGTGGTGGCCCGGTTCCGGCGACGCAGCGCGCCGGTACTACCCGGGCTCAGCCCGCTGCAGCGCCTCGCCGCGCCGCTGGTGACCGCGGTCTCGCTGGCACTGAACCCGGTGTCCTACGCCGGGTTGTCCCTGACCCCGGCGGCGGTCGCCGCGCAACCCGTCGCCGCGAGCCAGCTGGTGGCGCCGCAGCTGGCGCCGATAGCGGCCGCGGGCACCCCCTCGGGCACCGGCGTCTCCTCGGCGCCCGCGGCAGCGCCCGCGGAGGGGGCGGAGCAGCCTGCCGTCACCGTGGGTCGGGGTGACTCGCTGTGGGGGCTGGCGGCTAAGCACCTGCCACCGACCGCCGGCGAGCAGCTGCCCGGGGATCGCTGGCCGGAGATCGCGGCGTTGAACTACGGCCGCCCGCAGCCCGATGGGCGCACCCTCACCGATGCGCACTGGATTCAGCCCGGTTGGCGGCTGCAGCTACCCGCCGACGCGGTCACCGACGCACACCCGACGGCGATGACACCCGGTGCCGCCCCGGGCTCGGCGCCGGCGCACTACCAAGTGCGCCCCGGGGACAGCATCTCCGCGATCGCTGCGACGCATCCGCCGGTGACCGTCACCCAGCTTCTCGAGCGCAACCTCGGCCACGACATGGGCGCTGGGGCGCGGTTCACCGACCCTGACCTGATCCAACCAGGCTGGCAGCTGGAGCTCCCCACCGTCCCGGCGGCGTCCGCGGCGGCAAACCCACCAAGCTCGCCACCGCCGGCGTACATCCCAGCACCGCCATCCGACCCCGCACCGGCTGGGGATGCAGTCCCGGGCGTCGGCACCGAGCCCGAGCCGCCGCCACCCGCCGCCAGCACCCCCGGGTCGGCCCCCGGTTCTGGTGGCCTCCCGGCTGCGGGTATCCCGGGGTCGGTTGATGCCGGCGAACCCGGGTCCGCCGCCCCGCTGACCGCGGGCGGGGCGGCAGGGGGCAGCGCTGGCCTCAACCAGGCGCCTGCGCCAGCCCACGACCAGCTCGATCGGTCGGCCCCACTGCGCACGGCCGGCGGCATCGGGGCACTGCTCGCGGCCAGCCTGTTGGGCCTGCTCGCCGCCCGTCGCCGCACGCAACAGCGCCGCCGTCGGCCGGGGAGCAGCGTGCCGATGCCGGTAGGGGAGGCCGCCGCAGTTGAGCAGGAACTGCAAGCGGCCGCCGACCCGGTGAGCCTGGCCAGCGTCGACGCGGCGCTGCGCCGGCTGGCTGCGGACCAAGCGCGAACTGGCGCATCGTTGCCGGTGCTGCGCGCCGCTCGGCTGACCGCCGAGCAGTTCGAGGTGTACCTGGCTGACCCAGAGCAGCTACCGGCCCCGTGGACGCCCACCGTCGACTCCACGGTGTGGATCCTGCCGGCGGAAGCGGTCCAGGCCGCCGCCGCGGAAGCCGCGGACGTGCCGGCGCCGTTTCCTGGGCTGGTCACCATCGGGCAGGACGACGACGGCGGTCATGTCCTAGTCGACCTCGAGCATCTGGGCACCCTGGCGGTGACCGGTGGCACAGAGTCACACCGCCGGGAGGTGCTGTTGGCGGTGGCCGCGGAGCTGGCGACCAGTCCGTGGGCGGACGATCTGCAGGTCACGGTGGTGGGGGCGTTCGCCGAACTCGAAGACGCGTTACAAACCGGCCGGGTCCGCTACCAACCCGCAGTCGGCGACATCTTCGAGGACCTTCTCCGCCGGGCGGGACGGGACCGGGCCGCGCTGGCCGCCGCCGGCGCCGACGACCTGCACCAGGCCCGCGCCCAGGGGGCCGCGCCGGACACCTGGACCCCGGAGATCGTGCTGCTCGTCGGGGAGCTCACCGCCCGGCAACGTGCCCAGCTCGCCCAGCTGGTGGAGGTGCTGCCGGGGGTCGCGATCGCGGTGGTCTCCGGCGGGGCGACAGTGGGCCCCGACCCGTGGGCGCTCCAGCTCGACGAGCAGGACCCCGAGCGAGCTGTGCTGGCGCCGCTGGGATTGCCGTTGCGACCGCAGCGCATCGACGACCGGTCCTACCGGCAGGTGCTCGAGGTGCTGGCCACCGCCACCGAGGACGACGACATCGGGGCTGTCCCCGCGGAACCTGCGCTGGCGGACCTGCCGGCCCCGACCAGCTTCCCTGTAGGGGAAGCCACTGTCGCACCCGGTGCGCATCCGGCCGGAAACGTAGCCGGGGACGGGGCCGCACCGGTGGACGGCACCGAGCTCGCGGCGGCCGCGGACCCGGCGCCAGACCCGGACCGGGCGCCCGGCGCGGAGCGGGTGGAGTGGCCGCAAGCTGCGCCCAGCAGGGCTGGTAACGCCGAGGATTCCGGCGCAGGTGCGGCTGATCCGGCCGGGGTGGCGGCGGCAGAGGAAAGCCGGCCGGTGCGGCGCCCGCCACGGATCCTGGTTCTCGGACCGGTCACCGTCGCTGCCGCTCCCGGGCCGGTGGAACCGTCCAAGCGCAGACGGCTCACCGAGCTGGCGGCTTTCCTCGCCCTGCATCCCGGGGTCAACCACACCGCCATCGACACGGCGATGTGGCCGGGGCAGCGGATCAGCGGGCAGACCCGCAACTCGGCGGTGAGCCGATTGCGGCGCTGGCTGGGCGAGGACAGCGCGGGTGAGGCCTATCTGCCGCACCACAGCACCGAGGGCTACCGGTTCACCGAAGCGGTGGCCACCGACTGGGAAGAGTTCCGGGCCCTGGTGCCGGACACCGCGGCGGTCGATCGCACCGGCACCGAGGCCCTCGAGCGCGCGCTCGCGCTGGTTCGCGGCCGCCCGTTCGACCACGTGCACCCCACCTACTACGGCTGGGCGGAAAGCCTCAAACAAACCATGATCACGGTGGTGGTGGATGTCGCCGACACCCTCGCCCGCCGCCGGCTTCTGGAAGGCCGGTGGCGGGACGCGGAGCAGGCCGTCACCGTTGGGTTGGCGGTGGAGCCGGGGATGGAACGGCTGTGGCGCACCCGCATCCGTGCCGCCTACGGCAGCGGGAACGCGGCCGCGGTCCGGGAGGCGGTCGACCGGCTGTTGGCCATCACCGGCGAGCTCGGGGGTGATGTGGAACCGGAAACCGCTCGTCTACTCGACGAGCTCGACGACCCGCGCCCACCCCGTCGCCTCGTCCTCGCAGGCAGCCCAACCGGGTGAGGCCTATCCCCGCAACGCTGCTGCCTGGATGCCGGCCCGCCGCCGCCGACCGGCCGCGCCGGTCCCGGGACCACAAGCCGGAGCCGCGGCGACCCTCTGGTTTCTTATGATGAGCTCGATCGGCGTAAGCCGGTTCCCACTGGGCTCTCGAGGTCGCCGCACACGGGTGGTGCAGGGCGGAGCTCGGCCTCGAGGTGCCGGACTTTCGGTCCCGGAGAGGATTGGTCCCCTTCCGGGCCGAAAGTCCCGGGCTGGCGCCCCAGGAGGACAGCATCGGCGACCAGCACCTCGGCGCGCGGCGAGCCCTAAGCCCCGCCCACCACTGGAAATAGGGAAAAGCACCGCGGCAGCGAACCCGCGGCCCCGCCACTTGGCCCGGCTGCTGGCACCCCCCGGTAGCCGGACCGTCGCGGTGGCCGCCACCGCCGGGTGCTGGGCGTTGCTGGCGCTGCACCTGCGCGCCGACCCGGCCCTACCGGCGTACTTCTATCTGGCGGGGCTCGGGGTCACGCTGGCTCGCATCGACTCTGAGCAGCAGCGGCTCCCGGACGCCTTGACGTTGCCCGCCTACCCGATCACCGTCGGGCTGCTGACGGCGGCGGCGCTGGCCGGGTCCCGCTCCGGCAGCCTGCCGCCAGCTCTGCTCGGCGGCGCCGCCATGGTGGTGGTGTACGCAGGGATCCGACTGATCCACCCATCCGGGATGGGCTTGGGCGACGTCAAGCTCGCCGGCGTGCTGGGCGTCGCCGCGGCCTGGTTGGGCTGGGACAGTTGGACACTCGCGCTGCTGGCACCCTTTCTCCTCGGTACTGCCGGCAGCCTCCTGCTGCTCGCCCGCCGCCGGGCCGGACTGCGCACGCAGCTGCCGTTCGCCCCGTACATGCTCACCGGCACCCTGCTTGCGGTCCTGTGCACTTAGCAGCCGATCGTGCGTGATCACCACCGGTTCCGGCACGCGAAGCGGCGCACATTGGCCCGGCACGGCGCCCGGTCGTGGAAGCCACCGAGGCGCGCCGGCTGACCAGCCGGCTGCGGTTTGCCTGCCTGCCGGCACCCTGGCGGATCGCCGACTTCAGCGCCCAGCCCGGCGTGGACGCGTCCCTGAAGGCGGCCAGCACCGCCTTCTCCAGGGCCACCACATGCCCGGTGTCGCGGGCGGCCGCTTGGCGTGGGTGAGCGCCTGGCTGAGCTGGCGACGCTGCGGTTTAAACGGGCCGGGGACAGCCGTCGGTGGGGGTCCCGGGGCGGCCCGCCCCGGGCGTCGGTGTCATAGCTGGATTTATAGCGGGTCAGATAACAGCTACCTGGACTGACCCGCCGACAGACCGCGACGGCCCGAAAACAGCCCCGACGCTGCGCTGCCGGGAGGCGGGCCGGCGTTCGGCGGCCGGTGCCGGCTCCGGTCGGAGGGTGACCGCGCGACGCCTGACCTGCGCAAACGGGGATCGCTTGGTGCCGACCGCGCGGGACCCGCAGCGAGCCGGTCGGCCGGGGGAGACCTCGGGGCCGGTGCGGCCCGGGCCAGCTTTCGGGCCGCACCCGGTGTCGAGCAACGTCGCGAACAACAGCCGGTCCCGCAGGTGCTCGCAGGCATCGAGAATCGTCTGCGCTTCAGCTTCAGCTGCCGTGAGGGCCGCGGGCCGCCGCCGCGCCGCCTTGAGCTTGATCGTCCGATGGCGCTGTTGCGGCTTGCCCTTGGTGGCGTGCTGCAGGCACGGCTTGCACGACGTCGCCGCGGTCAGGCCCGGCCGGTCGGCCGCATGCTCACCAGGAGCCGCGCGACTTCCACGCCGTGGCGCGCGTGGAACTCGTAGAACGAGGTGACCGCGGCCCAGCGTGGCACCGGCCACTGACCCGCCGTGGCCTCAGACCGCCAAACGGAACTGGCCCCGCTATAGGTGGTAGCCGCCGACTAACGCGTCTCGGTTCGCTGTCGG
>JADGOU010000403.1 GCA_017882835.1 Frankiaceae bacterium
GCTCCGCCGCCTCACTGGCCTGTAGCAGTCCCGGCAGCCCTCCCCCAAAATGCCCCGCTCTCCTGGTCGCTGCCTACAAGAACCTGGCCAACCTCGAACGCGACTTCCGCCACCTCAAGGTGGACGACCTCGACTTGCGTCCCATCCACCACCGCCTGGAGCAGCGGGTCCGCGGCCACGTCCTGGTCTGCTTCCTGGCCGCCTACGTGGTCTGGCACCTGCGCGCCGCCTTGGCGCCGCTGACCTTCACCGACGAGACTCCACCAGCGCGAGACAGCCCGGTCGGACCCGCCCACCGCTCACCCGCCGCGGCCGCCAAGGCTGCTCGCAAGACCGACCCTGCCGGTGCGCCGGTGCGCGGATTCCGCGAGCTGCTCGACGAGCACCTGGCCACGTTGACCCGCGATCGCATCCGGGCCGGCGACGCCGAGTTCGACCTGCTGGCCACCCCCACCGCCACTCAACGGCGTGCCTTCGAACTTCTCGGTGCATCCATCCCGCTGACGCTGATGTAGCCACTACGGTGGCCCGTCGCTGCACGAAGTCGCAGCTCACCGCAGGTGCACGCGTCCATGATCACGTAACTTCGGGCTAACGCCTCCCCCGGCCGGATTGCCTTGCCGCAGCGCAGACAAGCGAGTTGACTCTGCGGCTTGCGGGCCCGGCGGGCTCCCGGCTAGGAGGCGGACGGATGTTCGCAGCAGCCACATCGAGCACGCGGCCTCGACCCGCTCCCGGTAGGCGACTACACGTTGCGGTATTCAGCCTGCTCCTCCTCACGGTCGCGTCCTGCGGCGGAGGCGGGGCGACCCCGAAGTCTGAGTCGGTGACTTCGGGCGTGACGTCCTCGCCGGCCACGACCTCGCTGCCTTTGCAGTCCATGGGGTTGGCCATCGGCGGTGACGTGCAGAGTCGGGCCACCGACGTCGTCAGGGTGGCGATTACTCCTCAGCAATTGGCGGAGATCTCCAGGCTGTGCGACCGGGTGGTCGAGGTCGCCCCTGACGACTGCGGGAACAGGATCAAGGATGTGTTTTCGGCCGCCACGGCGGAGGCGAAGGCCGCCAGCAGGGCACCGGACGCCAAGCAGGCAGACTGCCCGCCGAAGGCGATCTGCATGGCGCTGAAGTTGCTCTCGTCGACCCCCAGTGCGGGGGCATCAACCCCCACGCCTGCGCAGCGGTACTTCGTGGTGATCACCGATGACCGGCCAGGCGAGTCGCTGTGTGCCGCCGAACCGACGCACACCTGTTTGCGGGTCGGGGCCAAGAGCACTGATGTGTTCCTGGCCGGCACTGCCAGGAGCTCGCCCCCGTCGGTGAAGCCGTCGACCTCGGCAAGCCCCAGCTCCCCGGTCGCGTCCACCCGGTCGCAAACCCCGACCGCGGCGGTGTCGAGCAGCCGACCGGGGACGGCCACGTCAAGCAACTCGGCCTCGGCGAAGCCGTCCGCTGCCGCGACGCGTAGCCCCTGATCCCGTGATCAGGGGCGAAGTGCGTGGTCTCGTGACTGACGGGGACGGTGGCACGACGGGCACCCCGACGGACTTCGGTCCGCTCATTGACTTCGCAACCAGGGTGCTGGCGCCGGCGGGGGCGCTGTCCGCAGTTCTCTACTACTTCGGCTACGTGCGGGTGCAAGCCCTATACGGCTACTTCGGCGCTGACGTCGGCTCGCTTGGGTTCTCGACCGTCGACTACGTCGTCAGCAGCGCCGGTACGTTCTTCGTCCTGTTAGTGACGCTGCTCGTGGCCGGCGTGGTTGCCGTCGCTGGGCATTACCTGTTACAGCACGTGCTCGAGCACGTGGACGTGGAACGACGACGGCTGGTTTGGGTCGGCCTTGGCTTGACCGCCACCGCACTCCTCGTGCTGGGCGTCGTGGGGCTGTTTCGGCGGGCCCATCCGCTGTTCTCCCCGCTGTTCGCTCCGTGCGCCCTTGGCGCGGGTACAGCGCTGCTGGAGTACGCCACAACGATGGCTGCCGCCAGCACCAAGGCCACCGACGGAGTGACGGCCGCTCTCCACCGGACGGGCACCGTTCGGCGAGCGCTCGCCGGAGGTCTCATCCTCGCCTCGATCTTCTGGCTGGCGGCGAACGTGGCACTGCAGCGTGGCGTCGACAGCGCCCGCGCGATCGAGCTGCAACTGCCCAGCCAGCACCAGGCTGTTGTCTACAGCCGTGACCGGATACAGATCAGCGGTCCGGGAGTAAACGTCGTTCCCGTGGAGACGCCGAGTGCGGCATTTGCTTTCCGCTACAACGGCCTGCGCACCCTCGTGCACAGTGGCGGTCGTTGGTTCTTGCTGCCGGTCGGCTGGACGCACGACAACGGGGCCACGGTCATCCTGCTGCGGGACAACATGGACACCGTGCGGGTGGACCTCGCCCCGTGACGGGAGCGGCCTAGCGCCGGGCGGACTGTCCGGCGCGGCGGGTTGCCCACACGTCAGTTGTTCATGGGCCTGGCGGCCCACCCTGTCCGGGATGAAAGTGACCCGGGTGCCGGCCGGTGACGTCGTATGCCCTTGGTACCATCAGCCCGCACGTCAGTTGGACGCTGGGGCCGTGGTCAGGGACCCTCTCCTGTTGCTTCGAGCACGCGACTCAGAACGTGTCTCGAAACTTGATCGGCGCGCCTCCCACACGGGCGCACGTCGCCT
Organism: Frankiaceae bacterium; assembly: GCA_017882835.1. Classification (GTDB taxonomy): domain Bacteria; phylum Actinomycetota; class Actinomycetes; order JADGOU01; family JADGOU01; genus JADGOU01. The sequence continues at coordinate 2,664 of JADGOU010000403.1, forward strand.
GATCAGATTGGGTGGATGGCGTCTTCCCCGCGTCGTGCGCGCCGCTACCCCTCCGATTTGACTGACGAGGAGTGGGCGTTGCTCGAGCCGCTGCTGCCCCAGCCGCGCAATACCGGACCTACCGGCGGCCGCCCGCGGGCCGCTCCGCTCCGGGTGATCGTCAACGCGATCCTCTACCTGCTGCGGACCGGCTGCTCCTGGCGGCAGCTGCCCGCCGACTTCCCGCCGTATCAAAGCGTCTACCGGCACTTCGCGGCCTGGCGGGTCGACGGCACGGTCGATCGGCTGCACGATCTGCTGCGGGAGCGGTTGCGGGCCGCGGAAGGCCGGGCCGAGCCGCCGACCGCCGGTGTGGTCGACGCCCAATCGGTCAAGGGAGCGGCCACCGTCGGGCGGGACACCCGTGGATACGACGCTGGTAAGCGCACCAACGGCCG
>JADGOU010000404.1 GCA_017882835.1 Frankiaceae bacterium
GTAGCGGGGGCAGGATTTGAACCTGCGACCTCTGGGTTATGAGCCCAGCGAGCTACCGAGCTGCTCCACCCCGCGTCGGTGCTTCTCATTCTAGGCGACGCCCTCGCGCCGGAGCAAACCGCCCTCGGCGCGAGGGTCGACCGCAGCTCAGGGGCTCGGCGCAGGTGCCGGCGTGCCGACCGCGGGAGAAGTTGGCGCCCCCGACGAGGTGCCGGCCGAGCCGGCGGCCGCCGCCCGCTTGAGGGCGTCGCTCAGCCGCTGCTGAGCCGCGCCGTACGCCGCGAAGTCGCTGCGCCGCAAGGCGTCCTGCCCATCGAGGAACGCCTGGTTGGCATCCGTGATTGCCTGCTGCAGCGGCGACCCCGGAGTCGACGGCGCCGCCGACGGCGCCGGTGCCGGAGCCCCCGGAGCCGACGACGCGCTCGGCGAGGGTGGCGCGGCACCAGCGCCACCCGACGTCGTCGTGATAGCCCCCTGGCCGAACAGCTTGTCCAGCGCCTGCTGCAAGGTGTCCTCGAAGGCCACCTGGTCGCCGTACCCGACCAGCACCTTGCGCAGCAACGGGTAGCTCTCGCCGCCGCTGGCCTGGACGTAGACCGGCTGCACGTAGATCAACCCACCGGCCACCGGCAGCGTGAGCAGGTTGCCCAGGATCACGTTCGACCCGCCCTGGCGGAGCAGGCTCAGGGTAGTCGACACGGCAGTGTTCGACTCGAAGTTGCCGGCGATGGTGCCCGGGCCGTTGATCGTCGTGTCCCTGGGTAGCCGCAGGATCCGGATGGTGCCGTAGTCCGCCGGGTCGCTCGACACCGATGCGAAGGCCGCCAGATTAGGCCGGTTGCGGGCTACGAACGACGTGGTCAGCACGAACCCGGGCTTGGAGGCCCCGGGCACCTGCAGGAAGAGGTAGTACGGCGGCTGGTCGGCGGCCGCGCGCCCCTGCGCGACCGTGGGGTCCGACGGGATCGTCCAGAAGTCCTCCTGGTTGTAGAACGCGGCGGGGTCGGTCACGTGGTACTTCGTCAGCAGGTCGCGCTGCACCTTGAACAGGTCCTCGGGGTACCGGAAGTGGGCGCGAAGGTCCGCGGTGATGTCGGACGTCGGCAACACCACCCCCGGGAACGCCTTCTTCCAGGTCTTCAGCACCGGGTCGTTGTCGTCAAAGGTGTAGAGCCGGACCGTGCCGTCGTAGGCGTCGACCGTGGCCTTCACCGAGTTGCGGATGTAGTTGACCTGGTCCTGCGGCTGGCGCGCCCGGTTGGCCGAGGTCACCGCGTCCGCGGTCACGTCGCCGAGCGGGCGCAGCTGCGAGTACGGGTAACCGCTGCTGGTCGTGTAGCCGTCGAGGATCCACTGCACCCGCCCATCGACCACGGCGGGGTACGGGTCCCCGTCGAGGGTCAGGAACGGCGCGACCTTCTGCACCCGGTCCCGCGGGTTGCGGATGTACTGGATCCGAGAGTCCTTGGTGATGGCGCCGGAGAGCAGCAGGTTCTTCTCGCGGAACTGCACGGCGTACAGCAGCTTGCGCAGCGGGCTGGACAGCTGCACGCCGCCGGTGCCCTCATAGGTGTACGTCGCCTGCTCACCGCCGCTGCCACCGGGGCCGTCGATCTCGCGCTGACGAGTGTTGACCACGGAGTACTGCGGCGACAGCTCGCCGAAGTAGATCCGCGGTTGCGAAATCTTCAGCGGTCCGGTGGTCGGGATGTCCCGGACGGTGAACACCGGTCGGCCGCCCGGGTCGACCTGGTCCGCGGCGGCGGCGACGAAGCCGTTGCCGTGGGTGTAGATCAGGTGGTCGTTGATCCAGTTGCGCTGGGTGCTACCCAGGCCGGACAGGTCCAGCTCGCGGACTCCGACCACGTAGTCGGTGGATCCAGTCCCCAGGTCGTAGCGGTCGATGTCGAGGCTGTCCGGGAAGTTGAAGTACGCGCGGATCTGCTGCAGCTGCTTGAAGGTCGGCGTCAAGATGTTGGGGTCGAGCAACCGGGCGTTGAGGGCCTGACCGCCGTTGCGGTTAAGGTCCGCGCCCACCTGTGCCGGCGTGACCTTCGCGTCGTACTGGGTGACCTGGCTGGTGTTCAGCTGGTACGCCGCGCGGGTGGCGTCGATGTTGCGCCCGATGTAGCGCGACTCCCGCTGCACCTCGTTGGGCTTGACCCGGAACTGCTGGATCGCGGCCGGGTAGATGCCGCCGATGCCGATCGCCACGACGACGAGCAGGACGAACGAGATGGCTGGCAAGGCGAAGTTGCGGGCCACGACGTTGGCAAAGAACAGCCCGGCGCAGATCAGCGCGACGATCGCCAGGATGGTCTTGGCCGGGAGCACGGCGTTGACATCGGTGTACGACGGGCCGGTGACGACCCCGCGCGGGGAGAACGCCAATCCGTACCGGTCGAGGAAGTAGGCCACCGCCTTGAGCAGGACAAACAGGCCGAGCAGCACGGACAGGTGCGCCCGGGCGGCGGGGCCGATCTTCTCTCCCGGGGTCTGCACCCGCAGGCCGCCGAACAGGTAGTGCGTCACGGTCGAGACCAGCAGCGAAAGTACGACGGCACCGAAGAGGAAGCCGAGGATCCAGCGGTAGAACGGGTAGTCGAAGGCGTAGAACGAGACGTCCCGGTGGAACTGCGCGTCCTTGGCGCCGAACGACGTACCGTTGCGCCACAACAGCCAGGTCTGCCACCGAGCGGCCGCGGACAGGCCGGCGAAGAGGCCGAAGACGGCGCAGATGCCGGCCAGCAGGACGCGCAGCCGCGGCTCGATCGCTACCCGGTAGCGCTCGAGGTTCTGCTGCTCCGGCGACATGGTCCGAAACGGCGGCCGCAGCCGGTGGGCCAGCGCCACGTTGGCCCCGATGATGACGGCCATCGCGGCACCGAAGATCAGGAAAAGCAGAATCTTGGTCAGCAGGACGGAGGAGAACACCCGGCTGAAACCGACCGACCGGTACCACAGCAGGTCGGTGTAGAGGCCGGTGAGCGAGCTGATGATGATGAACAGCACGACCAGTGCCACCACCACCGGCACCAACAGCCGGGGGCGGCGCGGGAGGCGGGGCATCTGCGGTCGGTTCGCCACGCTGGGTTCTC
>JADGOU010000405.1 GCA_017882835.1 Frankiaceae bacterium
TCCCGATCGCCGTCGTCAGCGCACCTGCGTCTCCGGCGGGGACGAGGACTCCTGCGCGACCGTCACGACCGACGACTTCGGCCAGTGCGCCGACGTCGCTGGCAACCAGCGCCGTGCCCGATGCCATTGCCTCGACCGCCGGCAACGAGAAACCCTCGTAGAGCGAGGGCACGCAGGCCACTTCGGCCGAGGCCATGAGCTCGGCGATGCCGGTGTCCGTAAGACCGGATGCGAAGTGCACACGTTGCGAGAGGCCGAGCGTGGCGACGAGCCGCTCGGTCTTGCCGCCGGGCGCCGGCTTCGACACCACAGTGAGGTGAGCGTCCTGCTCGTCCGGCAGGGCGGCGAGTGCTCGCAGCAGCACGTCAAGTCCCTTGAGGGGAACGTCCGCGCTGCACAGCGCCACGATGCGCCCCGGCACCCGGTGCCCCCGGGGGCGGAACAGCTCGGTATCGACGCCCATCGGGACGACGTTCAGCTGCTGGGACTGCAGACCGAAGTCCCTGATCGCGTCCTGCGCGCTGCTGCGCGAGGGGACCAGGATGTGATCGATCTGCCGGGCAACACGAGCCTGCATTCGCACGAACCCGAACCAGCGCCGCAGTGTGAGCTGCCGGTACCACGGTGCAGCTTCGAGCTCGACCTCACGGTCCACCGAGATCGGATGGTGGATGGTGGCGACAAGCGGCAGCCCGGCCTTGATGACGTCGAGCAACGCCGGACCGAGCCCCTGGTTGTCGTGGACGATGTCGAACTCCGCGGCGCGGGCGGACAGCAGCGGCGCAACCCGGCGGCTGAACGTCCGCGGCTCCGGGAAACCTGCGGTGCACATCGTCGCGAACTCGAGCAGATCGGTGAGATCGCGAAACTCCGCCGGTCGCGGCGTCCGGAACGGCCTGGGCTCGGCATACAGGTCCAGGCTCGGAACCCGGGTCAGCACCACGCCCTCGTCAAGCTCGGGGTACGGGGGTCCGGAGAAGACCTCGACCCGGTGACCGAGGGCGACGAGCTCCCGTGACAGGTGCCGGACATAGACGCCTTGCCCGCCGCAGTGGGGCTTGCTGCGGTAGCTGGTGATCGCGATGTGCAGCGCCCCGGTCGGGCCGACGGATCTCACGAGGTCACTCCGGTCTCCGACGGGAACCGTCGATGGTCGCGCTGATCCTGGCTGGCTTGCATCATATGCAGATATCACACAGATACCGTTTCCCTGTCCCGTCTGTGTTGTGCCCACAGAACCGCTGGTCAGCCAGCCACCAAGGAGCTCGCTCGTGAACCAGCCCGCAGACCTCGTCATCACCGGAGCCGACGTGTACCGCGGCGACCCCAAGGGAACGTGGGCCCGTGCGGTCGCGGTGCGCGGTGACCGCATCGTGGCTGTCGGCAGCGAGGCTGAGGTGCGCGACCGGGTCGGCTCCGCGGTCAACGCGCTGCACCTGCCCGGGCGGATGGTCGTCGCCGGGTTCCAGGACGCCCATGTGCACCCGCCGACCGCCGGACGTAACCGGCTCACCGTGTCGCTCAACGAGATCAGCGGCCGCCGGAACTACCTCGCTGCGGTCGCGCAGTATGCCGCCGCGAACCCCGACGAGCCGTGGATCGTCGGGGGCGGCTGGGCAATGGAGTACTTCCCCGGTGGCAAGCCCACCAAGGAAGATCTCGACGCCATCGCCCCCGATCGGCCGGTGTTCCTCTTCAACCGCGACGTGCACGGAGCCTGGGTCAACTCCAGGGCCCTGGAGATCGGCGGCATCACCACAGACACCCCGGACCCGGCGGACGGCTCGATCGAGCGCGACCCCCGCACCGGTGAGGCCACCGGCACGCTGCACGAGGGCGCCGCATACTCGTTCAACGACAACGTAGTTCCGGTGCCCGACCAGGCCGCGTGGGAGGCCGCGCTGCTCAACGCGCAGGCTCATCTGCACTCGCTCGGCATCACCGGGTGGCAGGACGCCTGGGTCACGCCCGAGACCGAGGCGGCATACCGGGCGATCGCGGCGTCCGGCCAGCTCACGGCGCGCGTCGTCGGCGCGCTCTGGTGGGACCGGCACCGCGGCCTCGACCAGGTCGCCGATCTGCTGGCCCGGCGGGAGGCCGGGTCCGTCGCCGGAGCAGGCAGCTTCCACCCGACGAGTGTCAAGATCATGATCGACGGCGTGCTCGAGAACTTCACCGGTGCCTTGCTTGAGCCGTACTGCGACGGGCAGGGCGGTCACACGGACAAAACAGGCCTCGCCTACGTTGACCGGGCCGATCTCGCCGAGGCCGTCACCGCCCTCGACCGGCACGGCTTCCAGGTACATATGCACGCGATCGGTGACCGGGCGGTCCGCAACGCTCTTGATGCCGTGGCCGCCGCCCGGTCGGCCAACGGCGTCACTGACCACCGACACCACATCGCGCATATCCAGCTGGTGGCGCCGGCGGACAGGGCGAGGTTCAGTGAGCTTGGCGTCGTGGCGAACTGCCAGGCGTACTGGGCTCAGATGGAGCCGCAGATGGAGCAGCTCACCATCCCGTTCCTCGGCCCGGATCGGGCCGACCAGCAGTACCCGTTCGCGGACCTGGTGCGCTCAGGTGCCCGGATCGCAATGGGCAGCGACTGGTCGGTGACGACCGCGAACCCGTTGGAGCAGATGGAGGTCGCGGTCAACCGGATCGACCCGGAGAACCGTTCCAATGCGCCGTTCCTGCCCGAACAACGGCTCACGCTCGCCCAGGCTGTCAGCGGTTTCACGCTGGGCACGGCCTACGTGAACCACGACGACCAGGAGACCGGGTCGATCGAGGTCGGCAAGCGCGCCGACCTTGCCGTACTGGACCGCAACGTCTTCACAGCACCGGTGACCGAGTTGTCGGACGCCTCGGTCGAGATCACCCTCGCCTCGGGCCACGTCGTCTTCGAGCGCCGCTGAGCACGCCCCGCAGCTCTGCTGGCCGAACCGCCCGACGACGCCGGGCTCCAGCGCCGGTAGCGTTGAGCGTGATGAGCAAGCAGACCGACCACTATTTCACCGCCGAACCGGCCAGCGCCGCCGAACGGCGCCAGCTTCGGGTGCACCTGGCCGGCAGGGAGGTCATCGT
>JADGOU010000406.1 GCA_017882835.1 Frankiaceae bacterium
ACGCTGGTCAGCGCCGATGCGGCCGAGTGGATCGCGACCGTCGTCGCCGCTCGTTGCCAGAACGCCGAGCTGTGCCTGGACCCGTTTCATATCGTGGCCGTGCGCCATGAGGCGCCATGTGTATCGAGCGGAGGTGAGAGACCACCGCCGCCGGGCTGTCGTAGCAGTCCGGCGAAGCTGGGGGCAGCCTGACCCGGGAGGCGCCGGGGAAGGTGGCAAGCGGCCCTGACAACGACGGGACGCGTCGGTACTACCAGACGGCGCGGGTCCGGCTAGCGAGACGGGAATGCGTAACGCAAGTGAACCAGTGGCAGAACCCCCGCAAGTGTGGAACCGGCTCAAACCTGGTGGATATGGGCCGGGCAGCAGTGCGCGCCGAACTCAGTGACGGTGAGGCGACTCCACCGACGGCTGTTCACGCCGGCGGTGGAGGCCACGAGGAAGGTCTGCGGCGTACTCGTGGTGAGGCTGCCGGGGAAAAGCTGGGCGCTGCCCCCGTCGATCGACACATGGTGAACATGGGAACCGTCCCGGCCTCTCCCGTCCGACCGCGCAGCCGGCGCGGCGGCGGGCAGGCGCGCCGTCAGCTGATGGGACCGGGACGGGGCGGAGCCGCCGTAGTACTCCGAGCGCGGGAGAGCCGCGCACATGGGGAAGGGCGGCAGCACGTTCGCGGTTCGCGGACTGGGATGCCAGGAGGTCGCCGGTGAACACCGACGCGCCGAGGCCGGACCTCGTCGAGGCCCGGGCCCGGGTACTGGGGATTCAGACGAAGCTGCACCGCTGGGCCAGCGACGATCCGAGTCGCCGGTTCGACGACCTGTTCAACCTCGTGGCGGACCCGGCCGTGCTGATGCTGGCATGGGCTCGGGTTCGGGGGAACAAGGGGGCCCGCTCGGCTGGGGTGGACGGTCAGACCGCCCGCACCATTGAGGCCGGGCGTGGCGTGGACGCCTTCCTCTTCGATCTGCGGACGGAGTTGAAGGAGCAGCGGTTTCGGCCGCTGCCGGTCCGGGAGCGGATGATCCCGAAGTCCGGTGGCAAATGGCGCCGGCTCGGCATCCCGACGGACCCCTCAAACCGCGGGGTCGCGTCAGCAGCGTGAGGCTTCGGAATCGTTCCTCACCGTGACCCACCCGTTCCATCCGCTGTGCGGGCAGCGGCTACGGGTGCTCTTCGAGCGGCACTACGTGGCTACGGGTCTCGGGTTCTGCTGTGAGGGCGGCCCGGCGGGCAGCGTGATGCTGCCCGCGGACTGGACCGACCGCGGTCGACCCGCGGAGTGCCATGCCCTCGGCTATGAGCAGCTGGTCGAGCTGGCGGCGCTGCTGGCCGCGTTGGCGACACGCCGGGAAGGGTGAGGTCGTTGACGATCGCCCTTCGACACAGGATCGTCCTGTGTGATGAGCGAACACAAGATAGAGGTTGCGCTGAGCGAGCTGTCCAGCCGCCAGCTGCGGGCGCGGCGGCGGCGGACGCTCGGCCGGCTGCCGGACCTGGAGGGCTATCTCGCTGGTTCGCTGGTCGAGCAGCGCCGGCGCTGCGGGAAGGCCGGCTGCCGGTGCTCGCGGGGGGAGCTGCACGGCCCGTACGTGTACTTGTCGGTGGGCAAGGCGACCGGGCGGCGGGCGTTGGTCTACGTGCCAGAGACGCTGGCCGATGCGGTCCGCGCCCGGGTGGCACTGTCCGCGGACGCGCAGCGGCTGTTGGCGGAGATCTCCGCGATCAACCTGGAGCTGCTCGGGCGGCGGGAGCTGGAGTAGATGTCCGCGGTGTTGCCCTGCGCCGAGCTGGTCGCCCCGGTGGCGAACATGCTCGCCGCGGCTGTCGCTGCCGGCCGGGTTGGCGTCCCGTCCCGGCCGGCGCCGAGCGGCGCCGCTGCCGGCGACCCGCCGGCGGAAACCAGCCAGGAGGTGAGTGGTGAGGGGCGAGGACAAGGTGGCGGCCCAGCACGTCAGCCGGACCGCGCTGATCTACATTCGGCAGTCGACGATGGCCCAGGTCCGGGAGCACACCGAGTCGACGGCCCGGCAGTATGCGCTGGCCGAGGAGGCCGCCCGGCTGGGCTGGCCGGCCTCCTCCATCGATGTCATCGACGCCGACCTGGGTGTGTCCGGCCGGTCGACCGAGGGCCGGGACGGCTTCAAGGGGCTGGTCGCGCGGGTCTGCCTCGGCGAGGTCGGTGCCATCTTCGGGTTGGAGGTGTCCCGGCTGGCCCGTTCCTCGGCGGACCTGTCGAGGCTGCTGGAGTACGCCCGGCTGACCGACACCCTGGTCATCGACGGCGACGGCGTCTACGACCTGGCGGAATTCAACGACAGGTTGCTGTTGGGCTTGAAAGGGACGATGAGCGAGGCGGAGCTGCATCTGCTCGCCGGCCGGCTGCAGGGGGCGAAACGGGCCGCGGCCGAGCGGGGGGAGCTGCGCACCCCGCTGCCGGTCGGCTACGTCTACGACGACGAGGGCACGGTGGTGATCGACCCGGATGAGGAGGTGGCCACCGCGATCGCGGATGTGTTCACCGCGTTCACCGCGACCGGTTCGGCGTATCAGGTGGTCGCCGCGTTCGCTGATCGCCGTTTCCCCCGCCGCGCCTACGGCGGGGCGTGGGCCGGCCGGCTGCACTTCGGTCGGCTCACCCACTCCCGGGCGTGCTCGATCCTGGCGAACCCGGCCTACGCCGGCGCCTACGTGTTCGGCCGGTTCCGCTCGCGGCGCACCGTCACCCCGGACGGGGCGGTACGGACCCGAACCGTCGAGCTGCCCCGCGCGCAGTGGCCGGTGTGCATCCAGGACCACCATCCCGGCTACATCGGCTGGGAGACGTTCCTCGCCAACGAGGCCAGGCTCGCCGCCAACCGGACCAACGCCGGTGCCCGCCCGCCGCGGGAGGGTGCCGCGCTCTGTCAGGGCATCGTGGTGTGCGGGTCGTGCGGGCGGGCGATGTCCACCCGCTACGCCGGCGGGCAGCCGTACTACGAGTGCGCCCGGGCCCGCGCGGACCACGTGGCCACCCCCGACTGCCGGTCGGTGCGCGCGGCCACCGTCGACGACGTGGTCGCTGCGGCGTTGCTGGCAGCGGTG
>JADGOU010000407.1 GCA_017882835.1 Frankiaceae bacterium
TACGATGAATCGCGAGGCGGATAGACCCGTCGTACCGGGTGCCCTGGCCGGGGTGCGACCGGAACCTCAGCAAGGAGCTCGATACGTGGTGCTGGACCGAATTCTGCGGGCCGGTGAAGGCAAGATCCTGCGCCGGCTCAAGGGCCTGACGGAGCAGGTCAACGTCATCGAGGACGACTTCGTCGACCTGACCGATGCCGAGCTGCGGGCGCTGACCGACACCTACCGCGAGCGCCTGGCCGACGGCGAGACCGAGGACGACCTGCTGCCCGAGGCGTTCGCCACCGTCCGCGAGGCCGCGAAGCGCACGCTGGGCCAGCGGCACTTCGACGTGCAGTTGATGGGCGGCGCGGCGCTGCACCTGGGCAGCATCGCCGAGATGAAGACCGGCGAGGGCAAGACGCTGGTCGGCACGCTCCCGGCGTACCTGAACGCCCTGTCCGGCACGGGCGTGCACGTGGTCACGGTCAACGACTACCTCGCCCGCCGGGACGCCGAGTGGATGGGTCGGGTGCACCGCCACCTCGGCCTCACCGTCGGCGTCATCCTGGCCAACGAGACCCCGGAGGTGCGCCGCCCGGCGTACGCCTGCGACATCACCTACGGCACCAACAACGAGTTCGGCTTCGACTACCTGCGCGACAACATGGCCTGGTCGCACGAGGAGCTGGTGCAGCGCGGCCACCACTTCGCGATCGTCGACGAGGTCGACTCGATCCTTATCGACGAGGCCCGCACGCCGCTGATCATCAGTGGACCGGCCGAGCAGAGCGCCCGCTGGTATACCGAGTTCGCCCGGATCGCGCCGCGGCTGGCCCGCGACGTCGACTACGACGTTGAGGAGGGCAAGCGCACCGTCGCCATCACCGAGTCCGGGGTGGAGAAGGTTGAGGACCAGCTCGGCATCGACAACCTCTACGAGGCGGTCAACACCCCGCTGGTGGGTTACCTGAACAACTCGCTCAAGGCCAAGGAGCTCTACCGCAAGGACAAGGACTACATCGTCGTCAACGGTGAGGTGCTGATCGTCGACGAGTTCACCGGCCGGGTGCTGCACGGCCGGCGCTACAACGAGGGCATGCACCAGGCCATCGAGGCCAAAGAAGGCGTGCGCATCAAGGACGAGAACCAGACGCTGGCCACCATCACGCTGCAGAACTACTTCCGGCTCTACGCCAAGCTCGGCGGCATGACCGGTACGGCGATGACCGAGGCCTCGGAGTTCTCCCAGATCTACTCACTCGGCGTCGTACCCATCCCGACCAACCAGCCGATGCAGCGCCGCGACGACAAGGACGTGGTGTTCAAAAGCGAGGAGGCGAAGTTCACCGCCGTCGTCGAGGACATCGCCGAGCGGCACGAGGAAGGCCAGCCCGTCCTGGTCGGCACCACCAGTGTGGCGAAGTCCGAGCTGCTCTCGACGATGCTGCGCCGGCACGGCGTACCGCACGAGGTGCTCAACGCCAAGTTCCACGAGCGCGAGGCGACCATCGTCGCGCAGGCCGGACGCAAGGGCGCGGTCACGGTGGCGACGAACATGGCCGGGCGCGGCACCGACATCATGCTCGGCGGCAACCCTGAGTTCCTGGCCGCCGCCGAGCTGCACCACCGCGGGCTGTCGCCGGTGGAGACGTCGGAGGACTACGAAGCCGCCTGGCCGGATGCGCTGGCCAAGGCAAAGGACGCGGTCGCCACCGAGCATGAGGAGGTGGTGGCTGCCGGCGGCCTCTACGTGCTCGGCACCGAGCGGCACGAGTCCCGGCGGATCGACAACCAGCTGCGCGGTCGCTCCGGTCGCCAGGGCGACCCGGGACTGTCGAAGTTCTATCTGTCCCTCGGCGACGACCTGATGCGGTTGTTCAACGCCGCGGCGGTTGAGTCGATTATGGACCGGTTGAGCATCCCGGACGAGATGCCGATCGAGTCCAAGATTGTGACCCGGGCCATCCGGTCGGCCCAGACCCAGGTCGAGCAGCAGAACTTCGAGATCCGCAAGAACGTGCTCAAGTACGACGAGGTGCTCAACAAGCAGCGCGAAGTCATCTACGCCGAGCGCCGCCGCGTGCTGAATGGCGCGGACCTGCACGAGCAGGTGCGGCACATGATGGACGACGTGGTGGAGGGTTACGCCACCGCCGCCACCGCCGAAGGGTACGCCGAGGACTGGGACTTCGAGCAGCTGTGGACTGCGCTGCGCACCCTGTATCCGGTCGGGGTCTCGATCGAGGAGTTGGAGGAGGCCTCCGGCGGCGGCCGGTCCGGGCTGTCGACAGAGTTTCTGGTCGAGGAGCTGCAGGCCGACGTCCAAGCGGCGTACGACGGGCGCGAGGAGTCGCTGACTCCGGACGTGACCCGCGAGCTGGAGCGTCGGGTGGTGCTTTCGGTGCTCGACCGCAAGTGGCGCGAGCACCTCTACGAGATGGACTACCTGCAGGAGGGCATCGGGCTGCGGGCGATGGGGCAGCGCGACCCGTTGGTGGAGTACCAGCGGGAGGGCTTCACCATGTTCGCGACCATGATGGACGCGATCAAGGAGGAGTCGGTCGGGTTCCTGTTCAACGTCGAGGTTAACATCGAGCCGGTGCCGGCTGAGGCACCCGGCCTGGAGGTGACCGCGGCGGACGCGGCCGCCGATGGCGGTGGGCTGGTGGCCCCGCCACTGGAGCAGGTACGGCCGGCGGAAGATTCGGTGCCGGACGCGGCGACGCTGACCGGGGTCGAGCCCCACGGAGTCGCCGGGGAGTCGGTGCCCTCCCAGGCGCCGGCGGCGTTTACGGCCGAGCCCGGTGGCCAGCCGGCTGCGGCGCGCGGTCAGGTCGGCGTGCTGCCCAAGGGGCTGGCGGCCATACGGCCTCGACAGAACCTGCAGTACACCGCGCCCAGCGTGGACGGCGAGGAGACGGTGACCCGCTCCGCCGGGCCGGGCACTACGAACGAAACCGCCGGCGGCGAACCGGCATCCGGCCAGGTTATCGGGTCGCAGACGGCGCGCAACGCACCGTGTCCGTGCGGATCGGGCCGCAAGTTCAAGCGCTGCCACGGAGCGCCCGGGGCGCGCTAGCTCGACCCGC
>JADGOU010000408.1 GCA_017882835.1 Frankiaceae bacterium
CGGTATTGAGGTACTTGGGCGCGCGCTGATCGGCCTTCGTGTCAGTGGTGTCAGTGGTGTCGGCGGCCGGGTTGCGCCGGCCGACGAACCCGACGACCCTGACCGCACCGTCGAGCCGGTCGCACGCCCGCCTTGGACCGACATTGGTGAACCTGGACCGACGTGGCCAGGGCGGGGCGATGGTCAGCGGGCAAGCCGCCCAAGCAGCGCGGCGGCAGCGGCGATCGCGGTGACGGTCGCGCCGGTCAGCACGGCGATATCGAGCGGCAGTCGGGCCGGGGTCCCGGTCAGCAGGCCCCGCAGGGCGTCCACCTCGTAGGACAGCGGGTTGCCCCGGCTCACCGTCTGCAGCCAATGCGGCATGAGCTGGATTGGGTAGAGGGCGTTGGAGGCGAAGAACAGCGGCATGGTGATCGCCTGCCCGATGCCCATCAGCCGGTCGCGCTTGAGCACCAGTCCGGCGATGGTCATCGACAGGCAGGAGAAGAAGGCGGCGCCGAGGACGACGACTCCGACGGTGGCGAGCAGCTTGAGCGGGTTGACGGTGAGCGTCGCGCCGAGCAGCGCGGAGATGACCAGGACGACGATGACCTGGCAAGTCGCGCGAACGCCCGCGGCGAAGGCCTTCCCGGTGACCAGGGCCGCCCGGGGAGTGGGCGTGACCAGCAGCTTGGTGAGGACCCCGGCATCCCGCTCCCAGATGATCTGGATGCCGTAGAAGATGGCGATGAACAGCGCGGACTGGGCGAGGATGCCGGGGGCGAGGAAGTCCAAGTAGGACACCCGACCGGTGGGGATGGTGCGCAGCCGGCTGAACGTCTGCCCGAAGATCAACAGCCAGAGTGCCGGCTGGATGGCCCGGGTGACCAGTTCCGTCCGGTCGTGGCGGAGCTTCTGGGCCTCCAGCAGGCACAGTGTCGCGACCCGGCTGGGCAGCACTTCCCAGCCGGTCGACGGCAAGCGCAGGGAAGTAACGGACGGTGGTGGCGCCGGCTCAGCCGAGCCGGCCTGCGGTACGTCGGGCACGACGGACATCGGTCAGCCTTTCGCCGGAGTTGGTGAGGTCACCGCCGGTGTGGTGGCGGAACACATCGTCAAGAGTCGCCTGCGGACCGAGCGCGCGGATCAGCTCGGCGGGGGCGCCGACGGCCCGGATGCGACCGGCGTGGATGAGCGCGACCTGGTCGCAGTTGTGCTCGGCCTCGTCCATGTAGTGCGTGGTCACCAGCACGGTCATGCCCTCGGCGTCGACCAGCGTCGCGATCCGGTTCCAGACCGAGGCCCGAGCGACCGGGTCGAGGCCGATGGTGGGCTCGTCGAGTACCAGCAGCCGGGGGCGGTTGACGAGCGCCTGCGCCAGCTCGAGGCGGCGCACCATGCCGCCGGAGTAGGTGCCGGCCAGCCGGTCCGCGGCGGCGCTCAGGCCGACGAGCTCCAGTACCTCCTCGACCACCTGGCGGCGAGTACGGCGCGGCACGTCGAACAGCCGCGCGAACAGGGCCACGTTCTCCCGTCCGGTTAGCGCGGCCTCGGCCGACAGCTGCTGCGGCACGTAGCCGAGCATCCGCCGGACCCGCATCGGGTCCCGGGTGACGTCGGTGCCGAGCACCGTCACCCGTCCGGTCTGCACCGGCAGCAGCGTGGTGACCACCCGGATGGCGGTCGTCTTGCCGGCGCCGTTCGGGCCGAGCAGGCCGAACACCTCGCCAGCGGCGAGCTCGAACGAGGCCTCGTCGACCGCGACCGCTGGGCCGAAGCGGTGGGTGAGCCGCTCGACCCGCAGCGCCACGCCGTCATCGGCAGGCAAGTCACCGACGGGTGGACGGCGACGGATCACGCCGCGGATCCCGGCGCCGGCGCCAGCCGGGCGCCGAGTTGACGCAGCGAGGGCAAGGCCTTGGCCACCGCGGCCGCCTCGTCCGGGGACAGCTCGGCGACCGCGGCCGCGGTGGCCGCCAGCCGGCGCGCCCGCCACGCTGACATGCGCTGCTCGGCCGGCGGCGCCAGCCGCAGCCGGCCGACCCGCCCGTCGTGCTCATCCGGCGCCCGCTCCAGCAGGCCGAGGCTCGTGAGCTGGCCCACGAGGGTGCTGACGGTGTTGCGCGCGAGATGCAGCTCGGCCGCGGCATCCGCGACCGCCAGGTTCGGACACCGGCGTACCAGGCGCAGCAGCTCCATCTGCGCCACGCTCAGCTCGACCCGCAGGCCGTCGCCGCCGCTCCGTCGAGCCGCTCGCACCAGTGCGCCACTGACCTCGAGCAGCTCATCGGCCAGATCGAGGGGATCCGTCGAAGCCACGCGCCTACTCTAGATTGCTCCGTCGTCAGACAGAACTACTGGCCGGGGTTGACGGCCGCAGTGGGGCCAACTGCCTCCGTTACTCGATCTGCTCCGACGACCAACACTGCTCAGCCGTCGGCCTTCCGGGCCGACGGCTGAGCAGTGAAGCAGGTGGAGTCGGATCTAGCTCTGGTCCTCCGGCACCCAGCAGGAGTGATCCTGGCTGGCGTTGTATTCGGAGTAGGACTTCTCGTGCCACTGGCCCTTGTGGTCGACGTAGCCGTAGCGCTGCTTGCCGTCGACGTGCTTGACCACCATCTTTACCTCGACCAGGAATCAGCCTGTGGGCGCTACTCCAGACGGGTCAACGCGACGCCACGCCTTCATCGCCGCTGCACAGCAACCGTGACTTTGGGCCCTCGTTCTCCAACTATCAGCCAGCAAGGGCGGGTGCCGCGGCCAGCTGCGGGGGGTGGCCTGGCGAGTCGCGACCAGCGCAGAAGCGGGTCCACGGAGCGGCGTTGCGCTGGACCGAGAGCTTCGACCACGCCGCGGCGCGGCTTCCACCGCTAGCCACCTGTTTAGCCGTCACCGTCTGCCTTGGCCGCGCAGGGGAGGTAGTTAGTGTCGGCGACGGCGGCGTAGCGCAGGGCAGTGTTCGGGTGGATCCCAAGTGCCTCCGCCAGGACCGACGGCGTATTGAGCGCCACGTTGGGCGAGGACGATCGCGTCGTGGTGAGACGTCACGACGAGGATGGCTTCCTGCGATCGTGTGCGGCGCCATGGTGG
>JADGOU010000409.1 GCA_017882835.1 Frankiaceae bacterium
CACCGCCCAACCTCGAGCCCGCAGCACGGCCAGCAGCCGGTCCACCCCGTCGGGCTGGACCGCCAGCTCCGCCACCCCGACCGGCCGGCCGGGGGCGTGCTCGATGCCGACGTCTTCGATGTTGACCCCGGCGGCATCGGCGTCGGCGAACAACCGGGCCAGCCGGCCCGGGGCGTCCTCCACGACCACCGGCACGGTGGCGAACTCCCCGCTCGGTACGCCGTGTTTGCCCGGCAGCCGGGCCCGGCCGGCGTTCCCCCGCCGGACCACTTCGGCGACGGCCTCGGGCGCCAACCCGCCCACCGGCCCGGCCCCGCGCCCCTCACCGGCGCCCGACCGCAGCGCGGCCAGCAGGTCGTCAAGGTCGGCGGCGTACGCCTCGAGCACCTCGAGCACCGGGCCGGCGTTGGCGTCCACCACCTCCGCCCACAGTCGCGGGTCCGAGGCGGCGATCCGGGTGGTGTCGCGCAGCCCCTGCCCGGCCAGGCTCACCGCCAACTCCGGGGCGTCGGCCAGCCGGGCGGCCAACAGGCTGGCCACCAGCTGGGGCACGTGGCTGACCAGTCCGAGCGCCCGGTCGTGCTCGACCGGCGACATCTCCACCACTGTCGCGCCGCACGCCCGGGCGACCTCGGCCGCGGCGGCCCGCGCCGGCCCGCCGGTCGACGACCCCGGAGTCAGCACCCACGGCCGGCCGACGAACAGGTCGTGGCGCGCGGCCGCCGGTCCACCCCGCTCCCGGCCGGCCACCGGATGCCCGCCGCAGAACGTTGTCAGGTCAGCCCCGGCTGCCTCGGCTGCCCACTGCGGCGCCACCTTCACCGACGCCACATCGCTGTACGTCGCGGACAGCTCGCGATCCTGCAGCCGCCGCAGCTCGCCGGCCACCGCGGCCGGCGGGACAGCGAGCACCGTGTGCCACACCGGCTCGGCGCCGTCCCAGCACTCCCCCGCCCCCAGGTCAACCGCCAGCGCCACCCGGCCGGCGTCGCGGTCGACCAGCAGCACCCGGCGGCCGGTGTCGCGCAGGGCGAGCGCGACCGACGTACCGATCAGCCCAGTGCCGACGACCGCCACAGTGCCGGCGGACTGCTCGACCGAGGTGCCCGCC
This sequence comes from Frankiaceae bacterium, assembly GCA_017882835.1. Lineage (GTDB taxonomy): Bacteria > Actinomycetota > Actinomycetes > JADGOU01 > JADGOU01 > JADGOU01. The sequence goes on from JADGOU010000409.1 coordinate 1,112, forward strand.
GTCACTGCGGCGCGTCCAGGTCCGCCCGTAGCGCCGCGGCGCCGCGCAGGTAGACGTGGCGCAGCTCGTGCCGGGAACGGTCGGACTCCACGTGCGCCATCAGCCGGAGCACCCGGGGCATGGCGCCCACCACGTCGATCTCCACGGTGCACAGCAGCGGTACGTCGGTGATACCCAGCTGGCGAGCCGCGACGGCAGGGAACTCACAGCGCAGGTCCGGGGTGGCGGTGAACAGCACGCTGATCATGTCCTCGACGGACAGGTCATTGCGCCGCATCACCTCGGTGAGCAGCTCCGACACCGCGGCCAGTACCTGGTCCCGGTCGTCGGCATCAACCTGCACCGCCCCGCGGAGCGCCCGCACGGCCACCCAGCCACCTCCTGCAACTCCTCCGGCTCGGCCTCGGGCTGCGGGGTCGAGCCGGTTTCGGTGAGTTAGAGACCGACAGCCTGGTACAGCGCCCCGACCTCGTGCCGGGTGAGGTGTCGGGACCGCCCATTCTTCAGACTGCCGAGCACGACCGGACCCACCGCGGTCCGCACCAGGCGCTGCACCGGGTGACCCACCTCGGCCAGCAGCCGGCGCACGACGTGCTTGCGACCCTCGTGCAGCACCAGCTCGATGTGCACCCGGTTGGCCGCCGAACCGACCAGGCGGAAGGCGTCCACCGCCACCACGCCGTCGTCCAGCTCGACGCCGGCCCGCAGCCGGCGGCCGACGTCGCGCGCCACCGGGCCGTAGACCTCGACCAGGTAGGTCTTCGCCACGGCGTACGACGGGTGCATCAGCCGGTGCGCCAGCTCGCCATCGTTGGTCAGCAGCAGCAGGCCTTCGCTGTCGGCATCCAGCCGGCCGACGTGGAACAGCCGCTCGGCCCGGTCCCCGACCAGGTCGCCGACCGTGCGCCGGCCGCGGTCATCCGACATCGCGCTCAGCACCCCGCGCGGCTTGTTCAGCGCCAGGTGGACCGCCCCCGGCGCGGTGGCGACCCGCAGCCCGTCCACGGATACGGCCGCGCGAGCCGGGTCGACCCGGACGCCCTGGGCGGTGATCCGCCGACCGTCCACGGTCACCCGGCCGGCGGCGATGATCTCCTCGCAGGCGCGGCGCGAGCCGTACCCGGCCTGGGCCAGCACCCGCTGCAGCCGGACGCCGGCAGCCGGTTCGGCCGCATCGGCGTCATCCGGTTCGGCAGCGGCCGCATCATCCGGTTTGGCAGCGGCCGCATCGGCGTCTCGCGGCTCGGCAGCGTCGAGCTCAGCCATGCGCGGCGTCTTCGTCCAATTCGGCGATGTCGGGCAGCAGCGGCGCCAGCGGGGGCAGCTGGTCCACGCTGTCCAGTCCGAGCCGTTCCAGGAAGTAGCCGGTCGTCCGGTAGCAGGTGGCGCCGGAGGACGCCTCCTGCCCGCACTCCTCGATCAGCCCCCGAGCGAGCAGGGTCCGGACTACCCCGTCGACGCTGACCCCCCGCACGGCCGCGATCCGACCGCGGGTCACCGGCTGCCGGTAGGCGATCACGGCCAGCGTCTCCAGCGCAGGTTGGCTCAGCCGGGCCTGCTGACCGTCGAGGACGAAGCGCTCCACGTACGGCGCGAGATCGGGCCGGGTGTAGAGCCGCCAGCCGCCGGCCACTGCGCGCAGCTCGAAGCCGCGGTCGGACTCGGCGTACTCGGTCGCCAGGGCGGCCAGCGCCGCGGCCACTTCGGTGCGGGGGCGCTCCAGCACCTGCGCCAGCGTCACCTCGGCGACCGGCTCGTCAACGACCAGCAGCAAGGCCTCCAGCGCGGCCCGCAGCGAGGGGGTGGGCGCACCGCCTGCGCTGAACTTCCCGATCCCTTCTTCGGGGTACGGCTGGCTCACTGGTGCACCCTTGTGGTGTCGGTGGTTGAAGGACTGCCGATGCACCCGAGGTGCCGCCGGGTCATCGCCCTGCTCGCTTGACGCTTCGACGTC
>JADGOU010000410.1 GCA_017882835.1 Frankiaceae bacterium
GTGGAGCCGACCAGCGGCAACACCGGCGTCGGCCTGGCGATCGTCGCTTCCCGCAAGGGCTACCGGTGCGTGTTCGTCATGCCGGACAAGATGAGCGCCGAGAAGATCGCCGTCTTGCGGGCGTACGGCGCGGACGTGGTGGTCTGCCCCACCGCCGTACCGCCGGACAGCCCGGACTCCTACTACTCGGTAGCCAAGCGGCTGGCGGCGGAGATCCCGGGCGGCTGGAGCCCGAACCAGTACGGCAACCAGAACAACCCCCGGTCGCACTACGAGTCGACCGGGCCGGAGATCTGGCGGCAGACCGACGGCCGGGTCACGCACTTCATCGCCGGTATCGGCACCGGCGGCACCATCGGTGGCACCGGGCGCTACCTCAAGGAGCGCAACCCTGCGGTGCAGGTCGTCGGCGCCGACCCGGAGGGCTCGGTTTACTCCGGCGGCTCCGGCCGGCCGTACCTGGTCGAGGGCGTCGGCGAGGACTTCTGGCCGGAGACCTACGACAAGTCGGTGGTGGACCGGATCGAGGCGATCAGCGACAAGGAGTCGTTCCTGATGACCCGCCGGCTGGCCCGGGAGGAGGGCCTGCTGGTGGGCGGGTCCTGCGGGCTGGCGGTTGCGGGGGCGCTGCGGGTCGCGGCGGAGCTCGACTCCTCCGGCCTGGTCGTCGTGCTGCTCCCGGACTCCGGCCGCGGCTACCTGTCCAAGATTTTCAATGACGAGTGGATGGCCGACTACGGCTTTCTCGCCCCGCCCACCGCGGGCCCGACGGTGGCCGACGTGCTCGCCCGCAAGGGCGCTCAGCTGCCCGGGCTGGTGCACGTGCATCCGGACGAGACAGTCGGCTCGGCGATCGCGATCCTGCGCGAGTACGGCGTATCCCAGATGCCGGTGGTCAAGGAGGAGCCGCCGGTGATGGCGGCCGAGGTGGTCGGGTCGGTGGTCGAGCGCGACCTGCTGGACGCGCTGTTCGCCGACCGGGCCGCCTTGGACCATCCGCTGACGGCCCACATGTCCCCGCCGCTACCGGCTGTCGGCACGGGGGAGCCGGTCACCGCCGCGATGGCGGCGCTGGAGCGGGCCGGTGCCGCGCTGGTGCTCGACGATGGCAAGTCGGTCGGGGTCCTCACCCGCCAGGACCTGCTGGGCTTCCTCGCCGAGTCGGCGCGATGACGGCGGCCCGAACTCCGGGCTTCGACGGCCACGGCATCGACGGCCACGGCATCGACGGCTGCGGCATCGACGGCCACGGCATCGACGGCCACGGCATCGACGGCCACGGCTTCGACACCCTCGCCATCCACGCCGGCCAGGAGCCGGACCCGACCACCGGTGCGGTCGTCGTACCGATCTATGCGACCTCGACGTACAAGCAGGATGGCGTCGGTGGGCTGCGGGGCGGTTACGAGTACAGCCGCAGCGCCAACCCGACGCGGACCGCGCTGGAGTCCTGCCTGGCCACGCTGGAGGGCGGCAGCCGCGGCCTGGCCTTCGCCTCCGGCCTGGCTGCCGAGGATGCGCTGCTGCGGGCGGTTTGTCAGCCCGGCGACCACGTCGTCATCCCCGGCGACGCGTACGGCGGGACCTATCGGCTCTTTGCCCGGGTGCTGGCCCGGTGGGGCCTGGACTACAGCCCGGCGCCGCTCGGGGAGCTGGCCGCGGCCCGGGCCGCGATCACGCCGGCGACCCGGGTGATCTGGTGCGAGACGCCGACCAACCCGCTGCTGGGCGTGGCCGACATCGCCGCGCTGGCCGAGCTGGCGCACGAGGTCGATGCCCTGCTCGTGGTCGACAACACCTTCGCCTCGCCGTACCTGCAGCGGCCGCTGGCCTTGGGCGCCGACGTGGTGGTGCACTCGACGACGAAGTACCTGGGTGGGCACTCCGACGTGGTCGGCGGCGCGCTGGTGGTGCGCGACGCCGAGCTGGCCGAACGGCTGGCGTTTCACCAGAACGCGATGGGCGCAGTGGCCGGACCGTTCGACTCCTGGCTGGTACTGCGGGGGGTGAAGACCCTCGGGGTGCGGATGGATCGGCACTGCGCCAACGCCCGGCGGGTGGTCGACCTGCTCGCTACCTCGCCGCGGGTGACGCGGGTGCGCTACCCGGGGCTGCCCGACGACCCCGGCCACGCCATCGCGGCCAAGCAGATGCGCGACTTCGGCGGCATGGTGTCGTTCGTCGTGGCGGGTGGGGAGCCGGCCGCAGTGGAGGTCTGCCGGCGTACCGAGGTGTTCACCCTCGGGGAGTCGCTCGGCGGGGTGGAGTCGCTGATCGAGCACCCACACCGGATGACGCACGCCTCGGTGGCCGACTCACCGCTGGCCGTCGACCCGGGGTTGGTGCGGCTCTCGGTCGGGATCGAGTCCGCCGAGGACCTGCGCGCTGACCTGGCTCAGGCGCTGGGCTGACTCCCGGGTGCCGGTCGCGGCGACGTCCGCCACCGCGGCGGCGAGCAGGCTGCTGCCCACTCCGGTGCCGCGAACCGCGGCGGCGGTGGCCATGCCCCGCACCCGCCAGGCCGCCGTGGCTGGGTCTTCCGGCCTGGCCTGGCGCAGCAGGGTGGTCACGCCGACGACTGCGCCGTTGTCGGCTTGCGCGGCGAAATGGACGGTGCCCGGGTCGCCGTCGCCGGGCCAGACCACGTCGCCGGGCCAGACCACGTCGCCGGGCCAGACCACGTCGCCGGGCCAGACCACGTCGCCGGGCTCGCCGCCCGGGCGCAGCACCGCCAACCGCAGCGGCCGGCCGCCGAGACCCGGTGTACCTCGACGGTCACTGCCCCGGCTTGTAGACCATCAGCAGCAAGATGATCAACCAAAGGACGCCGACGGCCGAGGAGACTCCGACGATGCGCCCGGCGCGGACCGGTGCCCCCTCGCCGCCTTCTAACCGGGCCAGTGCCTTGCGCTGGTCGCGCTCGACCAAGCCGAAGAGGAGCCCGAGCGTCACCACGAACAAGGTCATCGAGATGGTGATCCACTGCTCGCTGAACTTGTACTTGCCGTGCACGAGCCCGAGCCCGAGCCCGAAGACGAGCACCGAGAGCAGTCCGTAGAGC
>JADGOU010000411.1 GCA_017882835.1 Frankiaceae bacterium
CGGTTTCTCGCTGCTGCTCGTGTTCGCCTGGGGCGGGCGCACCGACCCGTTGGAGTTCTTCGCGCAGTCCTCGACGCTCGGCACGATCCTCGTCCTCGTGGTCTACCTCGTGGCCAACTTCGGGCTGCCGGTCTACTACCGGCGCTACCGGCCGGCGGAGTTCTCCGGGCTCCGGCACGCGGTGTGGCCGCTGCTCGGGGTGGCGGCCATCCCGTTCCCGCTCTACGAACTGGTCAAGCCCGGTCAGCCCGCGCCGTACAACCGCTTCCCGCTGACCTGTGCGGCCATCATCGCCGGGTCTGGCCGACCGCGTCGGCTCGATCGTCGCAGACAGCGACTGATTCGGCCGTTACGACGCTTTCCGGGTCACGTGTCGGCGCTCCGAGCACAACCGGCCCACGGCTGAAGCGCCCGAAGCCGCTGCACCACAGTGGCGTCGACACCGTTCCGGAACGGGTCTGCGCACAACGCGTCCAGGCTGCGCAGCAGAACCGCTTCGTCTTCCACGTCCAGACAATCGACGGTGTCCGGGTCGGCAAGGCAGCGGACTTCGAGCAACATGCCGGAGACGTCGAACGTGGGACACTCTTCGTCCAAGAGCAGGTCGACCGGATGCAGTCGGCGCCGGTGAAGGCCCTCGCGGTCGACCGGATCGAGCCCCGTCCCAATGGTGGCCCGGTGGAACTCCTGGACGTCGGCCAGCTCGCGCGAGATCGCGATGGTGTGCCAGACAACTCGGCCGGGAGCGCCGTGCAGGACCGCGGCGGTGGCACCCTCCACTACGAACGGCACCTTGTGACAGAGCAACCGGTCGATCACCCAGAGCATCTGCGGCTCCACCTGGAGGAGCCGTTGCTCCGGTGTGAGCGACATCGCAGCGCGCAGGTGAGCGTCGAGCTGGGTGTGCCGCGGCACCAGCTGCACCCTCGACTCCAGCCCGCAGGCGGCCAACAACCGGGTGAGGGTGTCGGTCGAGGGACTGACCCGGCCGCGCTCGTACCGGGTCACCGCCGCCGGCGAGGTTCCGGCAGCCAGAGCCACCTCGGCCTGCGTGAGGCGGGCGTGCTGGCGAGCGAGTTGCAGGAGCGCTCCGACGTCCACTTGCCCACCGTCGACTCGCGAGTGTGCAGGTGGACGGGCGAAGACGCGTTCTGTGGACGCCGCCACCGCCGGCCGGGCGCATGGTCGGGCCGCCTGTGGATAACCGCCGCCAGCGGGAGTCCTTCTCCAATGGCCGTGCCAGATCAGGCACTTTCGCGACGTTGAGAATGTGCTTGATCCGGCACGACGATTGTCGAAGACCCGCGGCCGGAACGCGGGCCGCCGCCGGAACGCGGGCCGCCGACGCGCCGCCACCCGTGCCAAGGAACCGACGCGCCGCGTGCCAAGGAACCCACGTCACCGCGGGCGCGGCGGTGTCAGCCGGCCCGGGCGATGGCAGCGCCACCGATCCCGGCCGCCTCGCGGGTCAGCACATGCACGGCCGCCCGCGGATCGTCGGCCGCGAAGCGGATGGCTCGCACCTGGCGGCTGCGCCGGCCGAGATCGAGCACAGTGGGTCCGGTGAGGCGCACTTCGACGTTGGTCATCCCGGCCACACCCAGCGCCAGCTGCTCGCCGATCGGCTCGGCCGTGTACGGGGCCCTGGTGGCGGTGTGCCCCAGCGCGCGGCGACGGTGCTGCGGGTGGCGCCCTCGTTCGTCGTTACCACACTGATGGTCTTGCCTGGGGCGGCGCGATGGCTCACGGCGGCCGTCTCGATCTTCTCGCGGGAGACGCGGATGTCGGCCCAGGTGCCGAATCGCAGCCGCAGGCACTCAGCGGTGACGACGTGCGGTCGCACGATGTTGGCGGCGGTCATGCCGAGGACGAAAACCAGCGTGCGCCACCGAGGATGAGCAGCACCAGTCGAGCGGTCGGCCAGGGCAGCGCCAGCTCGATCACGATCAGCTCGACGACGGCCATAGCCAGCAGCAGCAGCGACATCGGGCGCGGCGCGCGGTCATAGCTCAGCGGGACCGCAGCCGGTGGCACCCCCTGCCGGCGGCGGACGGCGAACAGCACCAGCGAGAGCAGCAAGCGCGCCTCGTTGCGGACGACAAACGCGACCGGTGCCGGCAGAGCGGCCCGCAGCGCGGCATCCAGCGCGTGCTCCCGGTCGGCGCCGCCAGCCCGCACTTGCCGGTATCGGCGGACGACCGCCACCACCTGGCCAGCCGCGGCCACGCCCAGCGCCGTTTCCAGGTGGACGAATACCACTGCCGCCGAGCCGCAGCCGGCCGGTGAGGACCAGCACGACCTCGCCGGCCAGCATTGACGGGCCGGCCCACCTCAGCCCGCGCACCGCGACCTCAGCTCCCAGGCCAGCTCCAGGCAGCGCCGTTGCGCCGGCGGCAGGGTGGCCAGGAACGCCGTCCAGGCGGGCTGCCAAGATTCGTCGTCGTCGGCCAGCTCCGGGAACTGCTCCAACGAAAGACCGCCAGCTCGTTGGCCAGCGAGACGACCTCTGGGTCGTCGGGCTCGGCTCCCCCAGCGCCTCGAACCGAGCCCCCAGCGCCCGCATCGCGGCCAGCCGGCCGAGCCGGTCAACGCGCCGCGGTACTGCCCGGCGACCTCGGCGAACCGGTCGGCCCCGCCGCTGGCCTCGGCCATAGCAGTTCCCGCTCGCGGGCCAGCTCTGCCGGGGTGGCCGCCGGCACGGCTGCCGCGACCTCACGCAGCACGTCGGCGACCGTGGCGGAGAGCGCCAGGTCGCTGTCCCGGGCCAGCAGGTCGGTCAGGTGCCGACGGCGGCCCCGGATCACTTGCTCCTGGTGCGCGAGGTCCGCCTCCAAATCGGCCAGCACCTCGCGCAACTCCCTGTCGTCACCCTCGCCCGCTGGGGCACGGCGAGCGGCTGCGGGCATCCAGGCCAGCAGGTGACGCAGGTGCCGGTGCGGTTCTTCCGGCCGCCCCGGGGCCAGGATGTCGGGCAGCGCACGCACCTCGACGTCCCGGCGCGCCCGGAGCTGGTGCGAGTCGGCGCTGTCCGGGGTGAAGGTGCCGCGGCCGATGC
>JADGOU010000061.1 GCA_017882835.1 Frankiaceae bacterium
GAGCCCGGTCCGCTGGTCCACCCAGAACCGGCCGGCCAGGCTGGCGTCAACCCCCCGTCGGCGAACCTCGACAACCGAGGCCGGCCGGCCGGCGCAACTCCCCGCCGGGGCCATGCTGACGTCGTAGTTGCGTTGCAGGAGCGCCAACGGCTCGGCGTCCAGGCCCGGCAGCACGGCCGGCGACCCGTCTAGACCAGCGGGCCCATCCGCCGCACTTGGTCCACTGTCACTCTCCAGGATGCTGGCGCCCACCCCGTCCGCCGTCGCCGGCACCTGCACCAACGAGCCGCGACCCGGCACGTGGATCACGTTGACCACGACACTGGTCGTCGCCCCGCGGGTCCACGCGGAGAGGAACTGAGTCCCGCTGTAGGGCTGACTGCGCGCCGCCTGAGACGCCCGCTGCAGGGTCGCCACCGCCTCGGAGCTCGCCACGGTCGGGTTGGCGCCCTCCGCCGAGGCCCACGGCGTGACCGCCGCAGTGCTGGCGCCGGTCAGCAGCAGGCTGCCCACCGCCGTCACCGCCCAACTGCGGGCGCTCATCGCCGGGTTCATCGAGGGTACGAGACGGACACCGCCGCGACGGCGGGGTCGGTCAACGGCACCTCACCGGTGGTCGCCATGTGGTCGGCGACGAATGTGTTCACCGACGGGTCCACCGCAGCGGTGTCCGCCGGCGAGCCGCCACCCACGAGGAGGGCTACGCCGAGCGACAGCAAGACGGCCGACGTACCGCCGACGACCGCACGCCGCAGCCGGCGGGGGGTCCGGGACCAGGGCCGCGGGTGATCGACCGGTCGGCCCGGCGGCCGGTTTCGTGCCGGCCGTCGGGTGCGCCCGAACCGGGACCGCGTGGACAGCCCAGTGGAACGCTCCGCAGATACCCGCTGGACCCGAATCGACCCGACCCGGCGGGAGGCCAGCGGCGCGGTCGCCGGCGGCGGCGCGGCGGTCCGCACCGGTACAGCGGGCGGGCTCGGCAGGGCGGCGCCGGGCACCGCGGCCAGCCGGGCAGCCAGCGTCGAGGGCACATCGGACCGCTCCATCGCGCCCAGCCGCGCCTTGATCCGGCGCTGCGCGTCCACCTCCGCCCGACAGGGCAGACAGCCGGCAAGATGGGCGAGCGCCCGGTCGCGAGCGTCGTGGCCGAGCTCGCCATCCACCACGGCAGCGGCCAGGTCACCGAGATGACTCATGCCGGCCCCGCCTCCGGCAGCCGCGGACCGACTCGATGAGCCAGCGCAGTCCGCAGCTGCGCTCGGCCGCGCGAGATCCGGCTGCGTACCGTGCCGAGCTTGACGCCCAGCGTGGCAGCGATCTCCTCGTAGCTCAGCCCCTCGATGTCACACAGCACCACCGCAGCCCGGAAGTCAGCCGACAACCCGTCCAGGGCGGCTTGGATGTCCCCGTCGAGGTGCGTGTCGTCGTAGGTCTGTTGCGGCGAGCGCTCCCGACCGGGGATCCGCTCGGCGTCGTCGGGCAGGCTGTCGAAGCGAATGCGAGCCCGGCGCCGTACCCGGTCGAGGAACAGGTTCGTCGTGATCCGGTGCAGCCAACCCTCGAACGTGCCCGGGGTGTAGGTGTCCAGCGACCGGAACACCCGGATGAAGACGTCGTGCGTCAGGTCCTCGGCGTCGTGCTGGTTGCCGGTGAGACGCAGGGCCAGTCGGTAGACCCGCGCCGAGTGATCCCGAACGATTTCGTCCCAGCTCGGCGGCACCCAAGCCGTTGCGTCGGGAGCAGTCTCGCCCGGGGTGGCCAGCACCGCAGGCATCGCCTCCGGCGGCATCGCGTCGAAGATGCGCTCCACGCGACCACCTCCCGGTACGACGACACGACCGACCGCGCCATGCCCGCCGTCGCCCAGGCCCGCGGGGCCGACCCGGAGCATCGGCACGGCGGCAGTCGCCGTCACCATCATCCTGCCGGGTCTCCTCTGCCGCGAACTCGGAAGGGTTTCCTGCTCCCCAGCAACGCGCCCGGGGGCGGCCGCGTTCCACCCCGGCGCTAGGCTGCCGACCGATCGACCGACTACCGCCCGAGCCAGTTCCAACCGAGACCCGGAGGCGACCATCCCCCCGCAGGCAAGCCCCCAGGCCAGCCGGGACTACGCCGAGAGCTACCTGGTCGAGGACGCGCTGCTGCAAGCCGCGCGGACCCGCGCGGACGAGGTGGGCGTGCGGCCCATCGGAGCCGGTGGCGGTGCCGCCCTGCGGCTGCTGGCCGCGGCGATCGAAGCCGTGCACGTGGTCGAGTTCGGCACCGGTACCGGCGTCTCTGGCATCTGGCTGCTCCGCGGCATGCGCCCGGACGGGGTGTTGACCTCGATCGACGCCGAGTCCGAGCACCAGCGCCTGGCGCGCCAGAGCCTGACCGAGGCGGGCTTCACTGGCGGCCGGGTCCGGCTCATCCCCGGCCGGGTGCTTCAGGTTGCCCCGCGGCTGTCCGACGGCGCGTACGACCTCGTCTTCTGCGACGCCGCCAAGACCGAGTACGCCGAGTACCTGGAGGAGGCGCTGCGGTTGCTTCGACCCGGTGGCGTGGTCGCCTTCGACAACGCGTTGTGGCACGACCGGGTGGCTGATCCGGCCGCGCGCGACCCGGAGACGGTGGCGGTCCGCGACCTCGGCCGATCGGTCCGGGACGACGAGCGGCTGGTGCCGGCGCTGCTACCGGTGGGCGACGGCCTGCTCGTCGCCGTCAAGCGCGGGTAGGCAGCGCTACCGGCCGGCGATCAGCGGCCGGCGATCAGCGCGCGACGATCAGCGGGCGCCGCTCCAGCCGGGTTGGTCAGCCAGCGACTCCAGCCAGTGCGCCAAGAGCCGGGCGCCGTACCCGGTGCCGCCCTTGGGCACCTCGTGCTCCTCGGTCTCGGCGCGGGCGGTGCCGGCGATGTCCAGATGCGCCCACGTCCGGGCACCGGCAAACTCCCGCAGAAACAGCGCGGCCGTGATTGCGCCGCCCTGCACGACCGGGTCGCCGGCGTTGCGCACGTCGGCGACCGGCGAGTCGATCGCCGCCCGGTAGTCCTCGACCAGCGGCATCCGCCACACACGTTCGCCGGCTGCCTCCCCGGCCACCCGCAGCGACTCCGCCAGGATGTCGTCGGCGGTGAACAGCCCGGCGTGCCCGCGGCCGAGCCCGACGGTGATCGCGCCGGTCAGCGTGGCCAGGTCCACGATGACGTCCGGATCGAGGACCGCGTCGGCATAGGCCAGCGCGTCGGCGAGCACGAGGCGGCCCTCGGCGTCGGTGTTGGCGACCTCGACCGTCGTACCGCCGTAGTGCCGGATCACGTCGCCGGGGCGCTGGGCGGTACCCGAGGGCATGTTCTCCGCCGCCGGCACCAGCGCGGTGACCCGCAGCGGCAGGTCCAGTGCCGGCAACACGCTCATCGCGCCCAGCACCGCAGCACCGCCGCTCATGTCCGTCTTCATCGCCATCATGCCCTCGGCCGTCTTCAGCGACAGGCCGCCGGAGTCAAAGGTAATGCCCTTGCCGACCAGTACGACGTGGCAGCGCGGGTCCGCCGACGCATACGTGACCTCGATCAGCCGGGGCGGCCGGGCGGACCCGGCGCCAACGGCCAGGATGCCGCCGAAGCCCTCCGCCGCCAGCTCGCGCCGACCGCGGACGCGGACGTCGAGGCCAGCGCGCCGGCCGAGAACCTCGGCCTGTTTCGCCAGCCACTTCGGCGACTTCTCCAACGACGGTGTGTTGGCCAGCTCGCGGGCCAGCGTGCCAGCCGCCGCGGTCGCGACGCCGGCGTCGACCGCCGACCGGGGCGCGGCCACGTCCGCGACCAGGACCGCGATGTCGGTCAGGACGGCCGGCTCGGGCACCCGACGGCGCTCGAAGCGGTACGCCCCGAGCAGCAGCCCTTCGACATGCGCGCGGACTGCGGCTGGGTCACTGCCCCAGGCCAGCGCCGTGCCCAGCGCCGATCGGCGGCGGGCCCGCCGAGCCAGTGCGGCGCCGGCCTGGCGCAGCGCCGTCGGCGAACCGTCCCCGATGCCGGCCAGCAGCAGCAGCTCCGTCCGACCGGCACCGGCCAACGGGACGGCAGTGACTTCTCCCGGCTTGCCCTTGGCCTGCTCCCGCTCCAGGTGCCGGTCCAGGTCGGGTAGCCGGATCTGACCGATCCCTACCGTCGCCAAGATCTCGGCGTCCACGCCGGCCGGCTCCCCTGGCTGCCCACCCGGCCGGACCGGAACGGCAACGACCGCAGCCTCCTCCGAGGGCGTCACCGGGCCGCTCGTCAGGCGCACCCGCGGGCCGGCCGCCTCGATGCCGCCAGCGGCGGCTCCGATTAGCCCGCCACGTTCTTCAACGCGTCCCCAAGGGTGTTCGCCTCGTCCGCTGACAGCTCGACTACCAAGCGGCCGCCGCCTTCGAGCGGAACACGCATGACGATGCCGCGTCCCTCCTTGGTGACCTCCAGCGGACCGTCACCCGTCCGCGGCTTCATGGCCGCCATGTCCTGCTCCCCTCGCGAAACGATGTCTGCGTGCCGGCGCACTGACGCGGCGCTCCGCTGCGGGGGCGCCGGCCGTAGGTTCAGTGATGATTCTCCCGCATTCCCGGCTCGAGCGGTAACCGCCGCTCCGCTGGCACGTCTAGAGCATCAGCGGCCGAACTCGTCATACTGGGCGACCGCGACGAGCACGGCATGCCGGCGGCGCCCTGCGCGGCCAGATTGTGCGGGCGTCAGCGTCCCAGGTGGACGGCGTACCGGAAGGAAGGGCATGGTCGCATGAACGCCCGCCCAGCCCTGTTCGACCTGTATGGCGACCACCTGCGCCGCCGCGACGACGAGTTCCGCGACCAGGCTCCGGTGGCAGCCCTGGTCCGGCTGCTGGCCCCGCTAGGCGTGGCCGCGCCCGCGACCCGCACCGCCATCTCTCGGATGGTGCGCCAGGGCTGGCTGATGCCGGTGCACCTCGATGACGGCCCGGGCTATCGGTTGACCACTCGCGCGGTACGACGGCTCGACAACGCCGCCGAACGGATCTACCGCACCGCGGGACCGCCCGACTGGAACGGCCGCTGGCATCTACTCGTCCTGACCCCACCACCGGGCCGCTCCGGCCGCGAGCGGCTGGCGGTCGGCCTGTCATTTCTCGGTTATGGGCCGCTGAACCCGACCACGTGGCTGTCGCCGCGGTTGGCGCGGGCCGAGGAGGTGGACCCCCTGCTGGCGGCGGAGGGGGCCCGGGCGGAGCGGTTCACCGCCAGCCACGACGGCGACTCGCTGGCCCTGGTCGGCCGGGCCTGGGACCTCGACGGGATCGCCCGCGCGTACCTGCGGTTCTTCGACGAAGCGGCGGAGATCACCGAGTCGGTGTCCGACCGCGTCGGGGACGAGGCAGCCTTCGCGGCCCGCAGCCGGCTGGTGCACGCCTGGCGGCGGTTCCTGTTCGTCGACCCCGGACTACCGGCGGCGCTGCTCCCGGTCGACTGGCCGGGTGACAAGGCCGCCGGGTACTTCGATGCCGAGGCAGTCCGGCTGCTACCGGCCGCAACCCGCTTCGTCGAGGCCTGCCTGCGTCCGCGGGTCGGCCGGCCCATCAGCTGAGGAGATCGTCCTGTCTGAGACATCCGCTGCCGCGACCCCCGTTCCGGCGGCCCCCGCTGCTCCGCCCGCCCCTCGCCCCCCGGTCCAACTTGACCGGACCGATGCGGTGGCCACCATCACCCTGGACCGCCCCGAGGCGAGGAACGCGTTGAACACCGCCACCAAGGAGGCGCTGCTGGCAGCGCTCACCGAGGTGCACGCCGACGACGCGGTGCGGGCGGTGGTCGTCACCGGGGCCGGGCGGGCCTTCTGCGTCGGCCAAGACCTGCGCGAGCATGCCGACACGCTGGCCGCAGGTGGGGAGGTCCAGGACACCGTGCGCGCGCACTACAACCCGATTGCGCTGGCGATCGCCACCATGCCCAAGCCGGTGGTGGCCGCGGTCAACGGGCCGGCGGCCGGGGCTGGTGCCGGGTTCGCCTTCGCCGCCGACCTGCGGCTGGCATCGGAGCGGGCCAGCTTCGTCACCGCTTTTGCCGGGATCGGGCTGTCCGCGGACAGCGGCATGTCCTGGACCCTGCAGCGCTTGGTCGGCTACGCCCGGGCGAGCGCACTGCTGCTGCTCTCTGAACCGGTCACAGCGGCGCAGGCCCTGGACATGGGGCTGGTGAACGCCGTGGTGGAGCCGGACACGCTCGGCGCCGCGGCGCACGAGCTCGCCGCGCGGCTGGCCGCCGGCCCGACGATCGCCTATGCGGCCATCAAGACCGCGCTGGCCCGGGCCGCGGTCAGCGACCTGCCTACCGCTTTGGAGACCGAAGCGGTGCTGCAGCAGCGGGCCGGTGCGACCCAGGACCACCGGAACGCGACCGCGGCGTTCCTGGCCAAGCAGACTCCGGTGTTCACCGGCCACTGAGCACGGACCGGAATAGCGCCGAGCCGGAATAGCGCCGAGCCGGACGGTCACCGCGAAGGCCGGACCCAGCACCCGACCAGGTGGTCATCTACCATCCCGGTGGCCTGCATCAGGGCGTACGCCGTGGTGGGCCCGATGAAGCGAAATCCCCGCCGCCGCAGGTCGCCGGCCATGGCCACTGACGCCGCCGTCGTGGCGGGGACGTCGGCCAGGGTCGCCGGTCGGGAGCGGACCGCCTCGCGGTCCGGGGCGAAGCTCCACAGGTGGGCCGCCAGGCCGGTTGGCAGTCCGGCCACCGTCCGGGCGTTGTGGATCGCGGCGAGGATCTTGGCACGGTTGCGGACGATGCCTGCCTCGGCGAGCAGCCGGCATACGTCGTCGTCGTCGAAGCCGGCCACGGCCTCGATCCGAAAGTCGGCGAAGGCGGTCCGGAAGGCCGTCCGCTTGCGCAGGACGGTCAGCCAGGACAACCCGGACTGGAAGCCCTCCAGGCACAGCCGCTCGAACATCGCATCGTCGGTGCGGACCGACCGGCCCCACTCCTCGTCGTGGTAGTCGGTGTAGAGGTCGCAGCCAGCCGCCCACGGGCAGCGCCAGCGGCCGTCCGCGCCCGCGATCAGCCCGAGCACGCCCGATCAGGGGGTCGGCGCGGGGATCGCCGCGGGGGTCGCCGCGGGGGTCGCCGCGGGGGTCGCCGCGGGGGTCACCGCCTCCACCGAGCGGGCGAACCGACGGAGCGAAAAGGCCACCCCGCGGGCGAATACCGGTCGGACGAGCAGGAAACCAACCTGCCCGAGCAGCCCGAGCGGCAAGTCCAACCACTCGGACCACACGAACCGGCTGCCGCCGCCGGGCAGTGGTTGCACCTCGAAGGCGCCGGTCCCGCGGACCAGCCGTCCGGTGTGCCGCACCAGGCAGCGGTACGGCGGCTCCCAGGTGGTGATCTCCATGGTGTCGGCGAACCCGAACCGGCCGATGCCAGTGACGGCCACAGTCCGGGCACCCACGCCGTGGCCGTCTCGGTACGTGGCCCGCACGACCGTGCCCAGCACCCACTCGGACTGCCGGTCCCAGTCCACGACGGCCGCCCACACCGCGGCCGGCGGTGCGTCGATCTCGACCGACTCGACGATCTCAGCCACGGTGCGCTCCCTTCAGGTCCGCCACCGCACCCTCGGACTGAGCGGGTTGGAGCAGCGCCAGCTCGGCGTCGCGGCGGTCGAGCTCGACCGCCAGCCGGGTCAGCACCGCATCCACCTGATCCATCCGGTAGCCCCGCACGGCGACGGCGAAGCGCAGTCCCTCGATGTTGGCGGCCGCCACGCGGTCGGCGGGTAACACCGGTTCCGCGCCGTCCGGCGGTGCGGGTGCCAACCGGTCACCACGGCCGGCGGCGACCGCCGCCGCCACGAACAGCACCACGGCCACGGCGAGGATCTCCAGCAGTCCCACGCGACTCCCCCGGACGGTGCGGTCGGTGGCTCGATCGTGCCATGCCCAGAACGAACGCTCCCGCCGAAATCGCCCGCTGGTCCGTCCAGAAAATCCTTACCTGCCCCGAACACCGGGCGGATGGTGCCGGATAGCGCCCGCAGCCGCTTCCGGGCGACTGCGGGCGGTTAGCCGCTGACGTCGCCGAGGCGGGCGACGCGATCCGGCCGAGGTCGTCGCTGCGCGTGCTCGACCCCGGCCGCCTGGATGATCCTGACCACCTCGTCGATGTCGTCCGTGCACCGCACCAGCCTCAGGTCG
The DNA here is from genome assembly GCA_017882835.1 of Frankiaceae bacterium. Lineage (GTDB taxonomy): Bacteria > Actinomycetota > Actinomycetes > JADGOU01 > JADGOU01 > JADGOU01. The sequence continues at coordinate 8,184 of JADGOU010000061.1, forward strand.
GCCTCCGAGATGCGTCCCTGCGCCACCATCGGGTCTCGCATCCAGTCCAGCAGCCCTTGCCAGTACGCCGAACCCATCAACACCACCGGAAAGGACGTGACCTTCCCGGTCTGCACCAGCGTCAGCGCCTCGAACAGCTCGTCCATGGTGCCGAAGCCGCCCGGCAGTACGACGAATGCCTGGGCGTACTTGATGAACATCGTCTTGCGGGCGAAGAAGTACCGGAAGGACACGCCGACGTCGACCCACTCGTTGAGCCGCTGCTCGAACGGCAGCTCGATGCCCAGGCCGACCGAGAGCCCGCCGGCCTGCTGGGCGCCCCGGTTCACCGCCTCCATGCAGCCCGGGCCACCGCCGGTGATGACGGCAAAACCGGCCCGCGCCAACGCTGCTCCCAGCCGGGAGCCCAGGGCGTAGTCGGGGTGATCGACCGGGGTGCGAGAGGAGCCGAAGACGCTGACCGCGGCCGGCAGCTCCGCGAGCATCCCAAAGCCCTCGACGAACTCCGCCTGGATGCGCAGCACCCGCCACGGGTCGGTGTGCACCCAGTCCGATGGACCGCGGGTGTCGAGCAGCCGCTGATCGGTCGTGCTGGCGCCCACCTGCCCGCGGCGCAGCGTGACCGGACCGCGCTGCCGCTCCGGCATCCGGGCGCGCCGCGACCGTGCCGGCGGCTCGGCCGGTCGAACCTCCTCTTCGGACATAGCTGAAACGCTAGCTGCCCGAGCGGCTTTTGCCCGGGCGAGCGTTCACCCGGTGGCAGCAACCTCCGCGAACAGGGCTGCGCAGAACGCCTCGAGGTCGTCGGCTTGCGGCTGGACACCAGCGTCGAGCCGGCGGACTGGTCGACGTGGACCTGCTCGTCCACCCATCTCCCGCCGGCGTTGGTGATGTCGGTGCGCAGACTCGGCCAGGACGTCAGCGTGCGCCCGGCCACGACTCCGGCCTCGACCAACGCCACCCATCTCGCCCTGGGCGGCGCCTGGCCTTGCTGGGGTCGGCTGCGATGCCGTAGCCAGGTGAAGCGGGGCTCGCCGGGCGCCTTCACCCGCCGTCGGTACCGTCACGGGCCGCGACACGCCGTACCAGCGGTGCCGTAGGCGGGTGAAGCTGTGTGGGGTCGCTTGGTTGCGGGCGAATCCCGGATCCGCTCGTTGCCCCACACCGGAGAGTCGCCGATGTTGAGCCCAGGTGCGGAACGGCTGCCGGGATACGCACGTGTGCTCAACATCGGCGCGCTGACGGGCCGGACGGGTCTAGCTGACCGGAGTCCTCAGGTAGGCGCGGACCACCCGCTCGGCCTCGACCAGGCTGGCGACGGCAACCCGCTCCTCTCGGGTGTGCGCGCACGCCGGGTCGCCCGGGCCGTAGTTGACCGCCGGGGTGCCGAGCGCGGCGAACCGGGCCACGTCGGTCCAGCCGTACTTCGCCACCGGTTCCAGCCCGACTGCGGCCACGAACGCCTGCGCTGCCGGCGACGCCAAGCCCGGCGGCGCGCCGGCCACCGCGTCGACCAGCTCCACGTCGTAGGGCGCCAGGACCTCGCGTACGAGGTCGAACGCCTGCTGAACGTCCAGGTCCGGGGCGAACCGGTAGTTCACCGTCACCAGGCACTCGTCCGGGATGATGTTGCCGGCGACACCGCCGACGACACCGACGGCGTTGAGCCCTTCGCGATACTCGCACCCGTCGAGAGTGACAGTGCGTGGGTGGTAGGAGACCAGCCGCACCAGTAGCGGCGCCGCCGCGTGGATGGCGTTCTCCCCCAGCCAGGACCGGGCGCTATGTGCGCGTCGGCCGGGCACTCGCACCTGCACCCGCATCGTGCCCTGACACCCGGCCTCCAGCCGGTTGGCGGTGGGTTCGAGCAGCAGCGCCAGGTCGCAGTCCAGCCAGTCCCGGTGCCGTTCGGCCAGCCGGCGCAGCCCGTTGCGGGTGGCCTCGACCTCCTCGTTGTCGTAGCAGACGAAGGTCACGTCGTACGCCGGGTGTGGGAGCGTCGCGGCCAGCCGCAACAGCACGGCGACGCCGCCCTTCATGTCGGTGGTACCGCAGCCGTGCAGCCACTCGCCGTCCCGACGGGACGGCACGTTGTCGGCAACCGGCACCGTGTCCAGGTGGCCGGCCAGCAGTACCCGGCGCCCCCGGCCCAAGTCGGTGCGGGCCACCACCGCGTCGCCGTCGCGGTCCACGCGCAGGTGCGGTAGCGCCCGCAGCGCACTTTCCACCGCGTCCGCAAGCACAGCCTCGGTGCCGCTCACTGACGGTACGTCGACCAGCGCCGCCGTGAGCGCGGCCACGTCCGCGGTCAGGTCGAGGGCGGCGCCGAGTTCGGGCCCAGTCACGGCGCCACGCCGTGCTCGCGCAGCACCGCGTTCAGCGCCAGCTTGTCGTGAATCTCGCCTTCGGCCAGCCGGCGCAGCACCAGTAGACACGGCATCGCGAACTCGCCGCCGGCGAAGGCCTTGACCCGCGACGACCCCACCGCCACCGCGCGCTCGGGCACCTCGCCGCGCCGTAACTCGGCGCCGGACTCCGCGTCGTACACCCGGGTGCTGGCGGTCAGGATGGCACCGGCGCCGAGCTTGGCGCCGCGGCGCACCCGGGCGCCCTCGACCACCATGGCGCGGGAGCCGACGAACGCGTCGTCCTCGACCACCACGGGGGCTGCCTGCGGCGGCTCCAGCACCCCGCCCAGCCCGACCCCGCCGGAGAGGTGCACGCGCTCGCCGACCTGGGCGCAGGAGCCGACGGTGGCCCAGGTGTCCACCAGCGTGCCGGCGCCGACGTACCCGCCGATGTTGACGTACGACGGCATCAGCACCGCACCTGGGGCGACATAGCAACCCCACCGGGCGATCGCGCCGGGCACCACCCGCACGCCGTCGAAGCGGCGCTTGAGCGGCACCCGGTCGTGGTAGCGGAAGTCGCCGGCGCTGGAGGGCACCATGTCGAGCACCTTGAAGGCGAGCAGGATCGCCCGCTTGGCCCGCTCGTCGACGACGACCATGCCGGCCGAGTCCACCGCCGCCACCCGGGCCTCGCCGGTGTCGAGCTGGTCGACCGCTGCGACGACGACCGTGCGAGCGTCGGCATCCGCCGGCGACAGATCCGCGCGGGCCTTCCAGAGCTCGTCGATGACGGCGGATATTGGGCTGCTCGACATGCTGCCGACCCTAACGGCCGGGGGTCGGCGTGGCCGGATTGCGGATTGCATCCCAAATCGGTACCATCCTCGTATGACGACGCAGATTGCCGTCCGACTGCCTGACGACATCGTCGAGTTCATCGATCAGCTTGT
>JADGOU010000412.1 GCA_017882835.1 Frankiaceae bacterium
TCGATCTCGACGCCGATAAACCCGTCGCCGAGCTCCTCGCGCAGCCGCTGGAACCGCTCGGCCGGCACGAGACGGTCACCGGTGAACCGCAAACCGAGTGCGCAGACGCCGTCGTTCCGCACCCGTTCCTTGACCCGGTCCAGATCGGCCGGGCAGATGCCCAGGTCGCGCTTCTCGGCGGCGGTGATGGCGGTCGGCAGGCCGGGCTGGCTGAGAACAGCAGCGAGGACGACCTCGTCGACCATCATCGCCAGAGCGAAACCACCGGTGAGGCACATCCCCACCACGCCGACGCCGGGGCCGCCGCACCGCTCGTGCTCCTCGCCGGCGAGCGCCCGCAGCCACAACGTCGCCGGGCTGGTCCGGCCGGTGGCGAACGACACGAACTCGCGGGACACGCACGTCCAGGCCAACATTCGGATGACGTAGGGCCAGGTCCAGGCCTTGCCGGGGACGCCGAGCAGCTGCGGTACGACGGCGGTCAGCCCGCGGTCGCAGACCCGCCGGGCGAAATTCGCGACGTTCGGGGTGATACCGGGAATCTCGCTCATCACGAGAACGGCTGGGCCGCTGCCGCGACGAAACACATCGTGCCGCGTGCCCTCCCAGGTGAAACTCGTTCGCTGGAAATCGTGCAGATCGTCTTTGGTCACACGGCGGGATTGTAGAGATCGGTACTCCGGGCCGGTCGGTCAACGCGTGCCAGCGCGGTGGCGAACAGCAGTTCGAGCTGGGTTCCGTCGGGGTCGCGAAGGAGCAACAGTGCGCGAACTGCTGCTCGCCGTCGCGGTGGTCGACACCTTGACACTCGGTCGGAGCCGTCAGCGCCGCTGCAGCCCCGGTCGCGCCGATAGGGTTCCGGTGCACTGCCGACAACTCCCGACAACCCTCCCGACAACCACCGCCGACCAGGAGGCGACAGGTGACCGAGCAGTCCGCGGCCGCCCCGCCGCCGGCCGCAGCCGAGTTGCCAACTCCGCCGCCGGAGGCGGTGGTCGACCTGCTCGGCGTACTGGCTTATGGCGAGTTGACCGCCTTCGAGCGGTTGGCCGCCGACGCCGGGCTCGCTCCCACCCTGAGCGACAAGGCGGCGTTGGGTGGGATGGCTGTGGCCGAGTTTGGACAATTCCTGCGGCTGCGCGAGCGGCTACGTGGACTTGGCGTCGACCCGGAGTCGGCGATGCAGCCGTTCGTCTCCGCGGTGGACGCCTTTCATGACTCCACCGCGCCGAGCAACTGGCTGGAGGGGTTGGTCAAGGCCTACGTCGGCGACGGCATCGCGACGGACTTCTACCGGGAGGTCGCGGCATTCGTCGACCCGGATACTCGCGCACTGGTACTCGACGTGCTCGAGGACACCGGACACGCCTCGTTCGCCGTAGCCAAGGTGCAGGCCGCGATCGCGGCCGATCCGCCGGTGCAAGGTCGGCTCGCGTTGTGGGCGCGGCGGCTGATGGGGGAGGCGTTGAGCCAGGCCTACCGGGTGGCGGGCGAGCACGCGGCGCTAGCGATGCTGATCGTCGGTGGTATCGGTGATCTGACCGAGGTGGGGCGGCTGATGGCCCGGCTCACCGATGCGCACTCCCGCCGCCTGGCCTTGCTGGGACTGTCGGCGTAAACGACAGCAACCGCCGTCCCGGGGGAGACGGCGGTTGCTGTTGGCCCGATCCTGGCGTCAGACGGTGGTGCGGCCCCGAGCGCGCGCGCTGCCACTGATGAAGTAGACGGCAGCGGCGGCGAGCACGACGGCAACCACGTAGGTCAAGATGGCGCCCAAGCCCAGCGCGTGCGCGATCAGACCGGCAACCAGCGCCGCCACCATGCCAATAGCGATGGTCACGACGATGCTCATCGATTGGCGGCCCGGGATCACAAGCCGGGCCAAGGCACCGATGATGAGGCCAGTGATGATGAGGCCGATGATGTAGCCGATCATGCGGTTAGCTCCTTGTCTGCGGGGCGGGTCCCCGTGCCCGGGTTCTGCCCGCGGGGTGATCGAGCAACCCTGTCAGCCAGCCGGTCTCACCCGCTCGGCGGTGTGCTCACCCTGTCGACGAGGTCCAACGACCCATCGATCTGGTAAGGATGACCGCTTTACCGAATCGACCCGCATACCGCGCTTGATCACGTCGATCACACTTGATCACATCGAGCCGAAACCCACCCGGCGGGACTCAGCGTCGGCAATCTCGACGTACGCCAGCTTGTCGGCGGGGATGAGGACCCGGCGGCCCTTCTCGTCAACCAGGGTGAGCACCCCCAGGTCGGCTCGCAGTGCGACGCCAACGGCCTTCTCGATCTCCTCGGCCGTCTGCCCGCTTTCGATCACGAGCTCACGCGGCGCGTACTGCACGCCGATCTTTACCTCCACCAAGAGCCTCCTGCGGTTCGCCGGCCGGACGGGAGTTCGAGGCTAGCCGACGGGCTGGCGGCCGGCCGCCACCCGAGACCTCACGGCGCTGCGCCGTCCGCGAACGGCTCAGGCCCGGGGGGCACCGGAAATGCCGCGCCAGGCCAGGTTGACCAGCAGTTCCACGGCGCGCTCTCGGGGCACCCGGTCTTTGGAGCGCAGCCACCAGCGGGCGCTGACCTCGGCTAGGCCGGCCAAGCCGACCGAGAGCAGCAGAGCCTCGTCCGGGCGGAAGCCGGTGTCCTTGGCGATGGTTTCGGCGATGGCCTCAACGCAGTCCTGCAGGCTGCGCTCGACGCGCTCGCGCACGGACGGCTCGTTGCGCAGATCGGTCTCGAAGACGAGCCGGAACGCCTCTCCTTCGCCGTCGACGAACTCGAAGTACGCCCCGATCGAGGCCGTGACGCGTTGCTGGTTGTCCGTCGTCGACTCCAGCGCGCGCCGGACCTGCTCGACAAGGTCGGCCGCGTGCTGGTCCAGCAGCGCCAGATACAGCTCCAGCTTGCCGGGGAAGTGCTGGTAGAGGACCGGCTTGCTCACGCCGGCGCGCTCGGCGATGTCGTCCATGGCCGCGGCATGGTAGCCCTGCGTCACGAAGATCTCCTGGGCAGCGCCCAGCAGTTGGGCGCG
>JADGOU010000062.1 GCA_017882835.1 Frankiaceae bacterium
CCTGTGCGTCGACGTACCGTCCTGGCGGTCGGAGGTGCCGCGGTCGCGGTGGCGCTGGCGGGCACGGCCGTCGGGGTCGCCACCGCGCAGCCGGCGGTTCGCCGCCAGGTGCTCACCGTGCCGGTGGGCGCCGGCGCCGACGGCCAGCCGGTACAGCTCGACGCCACGCTGTTCTTTCCGGCCTCTCGCACCCCCGCTCCGGCCGTCGTGCTCGCCCACGGTTTCGGCGGCAGCAAGGATGACGAGACCACCGACGCCACCGCGTTGGCCCGGCGCGGCTACGTGGCGCTGGCCTACAGCGCCCGGGGCTTCGGCCGGTCCGGCGGCCAGATCTCGCTCGACTCCCCGGACTACGAGGTCGCCGACGCGCAGCGCATGATCGACCTGCTCGGCACTCGGTCCGAGGTGCTGCAGGACGGCCCGGACGACCCGCGGGTGGGCATCACCGGCGCCTCGTATGGCGGCGCGCTCAGCCTGTTGGCGGCCGGTTACGACCGGCGGGTGGACGCCATCGTGCCGGTGATCACATGGAACGACCTGCGGCAGTCGTTGTTCCCGCAGTTCGCCACGACCGGGCCGACTGCGCCGACGCCGGCCGGGCTGACGCCCAACCCGGACCCGGGAGTGTTCAAGCGGCTGTGGGCCGGCGCCTTCTTCGGCTCCGGCAGCGTGGCCAGCAATGCCATCGACAGTCTCACCGGGGGAGCCAGCGGCTCGGGTGGCGCCGCGCTGAGTGCCGCCCCCAGCGCCCCGCCGACGACCTGCGGGCGGTTCGCGGCGGCGGCCTGCGACGCCTACCAGCAAAGCGCGGCCACCGGCAACCCCACTCCCGCCATCCTGGACCTGCTGGCGCGCTCCAGCCCGGCCACGGTGCTGAACAAGATCACCGCGCCCACGCTGCTGATCCAGGGCGAGACCGACTCGTTGTTCCCGCTCAGCGAGGCCGATGCCAACGCCCGTGGCATCGCCGCGAACGGCACGCCGGTCAAGCTGGTCTGGTACGGCGGCGGCCATGACGGTGGCCCGGACGAGACCGACCGACTGCGGTCGCTGACGCTGGGCTGGTTCGACCGCTACCTGCGTCGGGACGGCTCGCCCCCCGACGCTCGGTTCGAGTACTCGATCGTGACGAATGCGGGGGGCGAGTCGACCCCGTCGGTGGAGACCCGCGCCACTACCGGCGTACCGGGCCTGACCGGGGCCGCCGCCGTCGACCGCCGCCCGGTCGGCGTCTCCGGGGCCGAGCAGACGATCGTCTCGCCCGCCGGCGGCAACCCGGCGGCCGTGACCAGCCTGCCGGGGGCCGGCTCTGCGGTGTCTGCGCTGGGCAGCGCGCTCGGGAACCTGCCCGGACAGACGGCGCGCTTTGACAGCGCGCCGCTGACCGGCCCCCTGCGCCTGGTCGGGGCGCCGACCGTCGACGTCCGGATCAGCTCCAGCAGCGGAGACGCGACCCTGTTCGCCAAGCTGTACGACATCAGCGGCGACAGGCAAACCGCGACGCTGCCGCAGCAGCTGGTCTCGCCGATGCGACTTACTGGTCTGCCGGCCGACGGCCGAGTGGTCCGGATTGCACTGCCCGCGCTGGCGCACGACTTTGCCCAGGGGCACCGGCTGCGGGTGGCCGTGTCCACGACCGACCAAGCCTACCAGCTACCGACCACAGCCCGGACCTACCAGGTTGCCCTGGCGGGGGACAGCGCGGTGTCGCTGCCCGAGGTCGCCGGCGCCAAGGTCGGCGGCGGAACCGTCGCGCTGCCGTTGTTGGTAGCCGCGGGCGTCCTGCTGATGTGTCTGGTCGGCGGGCTGGTGCTTGTCCGCCGCGCCACCCACGTTCCCGCCGGGTCGGCCGATCGGGAGCTGGCCGCCGTACCGCTGTCCATCGAGGGCCTGGGCAAGACCTACGGCGACGGGTTCCGGGCTGTGTCCGACCTCAGCTTCCGGGTCGAGCGCGGCCAGGTGCTCGGCCTGCTCGGCCCCAACGGCGCCGGCAAGACGACGGCGCTGCGGATGCTGCTGGGCCTGATTCGGCCCAGCGAGGGGGCCATCCGGGTGTTCGGCCAGCGGGTGGTGCCGGGCTCGCCGGTGCTGTCCCGGGTCGGCGCGTTCGTCGAGGGCCCGGGCTTTCTGCCGCACCTGTCCGGCCTGGAGAACCTGCAGCTGTTCTGGGCGGCCACCGGCCGGCCTTCCGGCGATGCCGGATTCGACACCGCTTTGGAGATCGCCGGGCTCGGCGCCGACGTGCAGCGCAAGGTCCGCACCTACAGCCACGGCATGCGCCAGCGGCTGGCGATCGCCCAGGCGATGCTCGGCCTGCCCGAGTTGCTCGTTCTGGACGAGCCCACCAACGGCCTCGACCCACCGCAGATCCGGGAGATGCGCGAGGTCCTCGGCCGGTACGCCGCCACCGGCCGCACCGTAGTCCTCTCCAGCCACCTGCTGGCCGAGGTAGAGCAGACCTGCACCCACTGCGTGGTCATGCATCGCGGCCGACTGGTCGCCCACGGTCCGGTGGCCGAACTGGTCGGCGCCGCGACCGCGGTCGCAGTCACCGTAGACGACCCCAGCCGGGCCGCCGACGTACTGCGGTCTCTGGCCGGCGTGTACGACGTGGCGCCGACGCCTGACGGCGTGGTGGTCCGGCTCAACGGCATCCCGCGCGGGCTGCTGGTGCGCACGCTGGTCGACGCCGGGATCGCGGTCGACCGGGTAGCCCCGCAGCGCCGCCTGGAGGAGGTCTTCCTCACCCTGATCGGAGAGAACTGACCATGTCGACGATGGCGGGTCACCACGAGGGCCTGACCGCCGCGGCCGAGCCGGCGGCGGGGGACGGGTTCGGCAGCGCGGCGCCTGGCTACGCGGCCCGGCGCACGCTGCCGCTGCGGGTGGAGCTGCGCCGCCAGCTCAAGCGGCGTCGTACCCAGTTCGCGTTTGGCTTTCTGGTGCTACTCCCGTTTCTGCTGATGGCCGCCTTCGAGCTGGGGTCGAACGACAGCACCGGCGGGGGCGCCGCGTCGTTCGTCGACCTGGCGACCACCGGAGCGGCGAACTTCACCATCTTCACGATCTTCGCCTCGACCGGCTTCCTGCTGGTCGTCATCGTCGCCCTGTTCGCCGGCGACACGGTGGCCAGCGAGGCGAGCTGGTCCAGCCTGCGCTACCTGCTGGCGGCGCCGGTGCCCCGCTCGAGGCTGCTCCGGCAGAAGCTGCTGGTGGCGCTGGGACTGAGCGGCTTCGCTCTGGTACTGCTCCCGACGGTCGCCCTGCTGGTCGGGTGGGTGGCCTTCGGCTGGGCGCCGGTGCGCTCGGCGTTGGGCTCGACGCTGAGCACCCCGCAGGCCTTGCTGCGGCTGGCCATCATCGTCGGCTACCTGGCGGTGGTGATGTTGTTCGTGGCGGCGCTGGGGTTCCTGATCGGCGTCTACACCGACGCGCCGCTGGGCGCGGTCGGCGGCGCCGTCCTGCTGGTGATCGTGTCGAACATCCTGGACGCGGTGTCGGCCCTGGGCGACCTGCGGACCTGGCTGCCGACCCACCATCAGTACACCTGGACCGACGCGCTGGCGCCGGTGGTGCGCTGGGACGGAATGCTGCGGGGGGCGGCGTACTCGCTGGCCTACTCCGCGGTGCTCCTGCTAGCCGCCTGGTGGCACTTCTTGCGCAAGGACATCGTCAGCTGACCTTCGGCGGCCGGGGGCTGTCCGCCCCCTCGACCCCAACCGCGGCCTTGGCCCCCGGCGCATTCGGCGTTCTGCCCTACGCTGGCCCCCCGGTGGGGCGATGATCGGGTGACGGGCTTTGACCACGTCCGGCGACCGCCGCCACGCCCGGCCCGTCCCGCAGCTACGCCGCCGCAGAGGAGAACGTCGAATGCTCATCAGCGACGTGTTGCGCCGCAAGGGCGATCTCGTCGTCACCGTGCCGCCGGACACGTCGGTCGCGCTGCTCCTCAGCACGCTCGCCGAGCACAACATCGGCGCGCTGGTGATCTCCAGTGACGGCAGTCGGGTGGATGGGATCGTCTCCGAGCGCGACGTCGTCCGGGTACTGCCGGCGCACGGTGCCGGTGCGCTCGAGGCGCCGGTCTCGTCGATCATGACGGTGGACGTCGCGGTGGCCGCCCCCGGGGACACGGTCGAGGGCCTGATGCGGCTGATGACCGAGCACCGGATCCGACACGTGCCGGTGGTCGAGGCCGGTCGGCTGGTCGGCATCATCAGCATCGGCGACGTCGTCAAGAGCCGCATGGACCAGCTGGTATCCGAAAGGGAGAGCCTGATCGGCTACATCAGCTCCGGCTAGCCGAGCCCTCCGGCAGTTGAGGCAACTCCTGCTGCCGGTTGGCCGGTCGACTAGCGTGTCCCCGCCGGTCAAATTGCCGCCGGTCAAATTGCCACCGGTCGATTGCCACCGGTCGATTGCCACCCGGAATGAGACCATCCGGAATGGGGAGGGACGAGCGTGGACCCAGTGTCCGACTCGAATGAGGACCCGGGATCGCTCGGCGCCCGCAAGCCGCTCGCGGTGTTCGACATCGACGGGGTGCTCGCCGACGTGCGCCATCGGCTACCGCACGTGCAGGGTCGGCCGAAGGACTGGGACGCCTTCTTCGCCGCCATCGGAAAGGACCCGGTGCTGCCAGACGGCCTCGCCCTGGCTCAGGAGCTGGCGGCGGAGCACCGGGTGGTCTACGTAACTGGCCGTCCCGAGCACACCCGAGACGCGACCACGGCGTGGCTCGGCGGCCAGAACCTGCCGTCCGGGCGGGTCTTCATGCGGGCCGACGACGACTTTCGGCCGGCGCGCGAGGCCAAGCTGCGGCTGATGCGTCGGCTCTCCCGGTTCGGTGACGTGGCAGTCGTGGTCGACGACGATCCGGCGGTGTGCGCGGCCTTGCGGGCGGCGGGGTGGCCGGTTCGGCAGGCGACCTGGATGCCGCGGCCGGAGTCGCTGGCCTTCGCCGAGGAGTCCGAAGGCCGCGCCTGACCAATTCCGGCGGGCCCTGTCTGCTCGTTCGGCAGTTGGCGCAAATTCGATGCGTTCGACCTGTGGGACCTGGGAGGCACGAGAGGCGACATACAGGCTGACATCGCCGGCACAGCGGGATACCGTCCACCTACGGGGTCGGGGTCAACCGGGGAGGTGGCATGATCCGCGCTGTGGCGGCCAAACCACTCGAGCGCAGCAACACCTCCGTCGACGAGCAGCTCGCCGATGCTGGCGTCTGTGGTCAGGTGCATCTGCCCACCGGACGCACCTGCGTGCAGCCGGCTCGGCACGCCGGCGGCTGCGACTTCGTCGTCCGAGACGAGGTGCCGAAGCGGGTCGAGCGGCATCTCGCCGCCCACCCCGCCCACTAGCTAGGACCGGAGCCGGTCGCCGTGGCGGTGTCGGCCGACCTCGGCGCCGGCTCGGGACGCTCGGACAAGCCTGTGCCCGCTTCGAGCCAGGCCGCGGTGGAAACGCTGGTATAGCGTCGGCGCGACGGCAGCCAATGGTCGGCGGCGCCCCCGGGAGGTGCAGTGGCCGAGTCGGTCGGGGTGTCCGCCGGCAAGCAGCCGCCGGGCGTCATCCCGCCGGGCGCTGCCCCGTCAGTGTCGGCGCCGGTGGCTCCGCGGGTGTGGACGGTCCCGAACGGGTTGAGCCTGCTGCGGCTGCTCGGCGTACCGGTCTTCGTGTGGCTGGTGCTCGGTCCGCACGCCGACGGCTGGGCGTTGGTGCTGCTCATGGTCAGCGGTGTCACCGACTGGCTGGACGGCGCACTGGCCCGGCGGTGGAACCAGATGACCCGGCTCGGGCAGCTGCTCGACCCGGTGGCCGATCGGCTCTACGTCGTCGCCACGATGGTCGCGCTCGGCGTTCGGGGCATCATCCCGTGGGCGCTGGTGATTGCCCTGGTCGGCCGAGACGTCATCCTGGCCGGCTTCCTGCCGGTGCTGCGACGGCACGGCTACGGACCGCTGCCGGTGCACTTTTTGGGCAAGGCCGCCACCTTCAACCTGCTCTACGCCTTCCCGATGCTGTTGCTCGGCGCCGGCCACGGCACCCCGTCGGACGTCGCCCGGGTGGCGGGGTGGGCATTCGCGGTGTGGGGGAGTGCGCTCTACTGGTGGGCTGGCGTGCTCTACGCCATCCAAGTCCGCGAGCTGATCCGGGCACCGGCATGAGGGGGCAGGCATTGCGGGCGCAGGCATGAGTGCGCCGGGTCCGCCGGGATGAAGGCGGTCGTCATGGCGGGCGGCGAAGGCACCCGGCTGCGCCCGACGACGGCCAACCAGCCCAAGCCGCTGTTGCCGGTGGTCAACAAACCGATCATGGAGCATGTGCTGCGGTTGCTGCGGCGGCACGGGTTCGGCGAGACCGTCGTCACCGTGCAGTTCCTCGCCGCGCTGATCCGCAACTACTTCGGGGACGGCGAAGAGCTCGGCATGACGCTGCGCTACGCCACTGAGCACACCCCGCTGGGCACCGCCGGTAGCGTGCGCAACGCCGCCGAGGTGCTCGCCGGCGAACCGTTTCTGGTGATCTCCGGGGACGCACTCACTGACATCGACTTGACCGACATGGTCAAATTCCACCGCCAGCGCGGGGCGGCGGTGACGATCGGGCTGAAGTCGGTCTCCGATCCGCTGGAGTTCGGCATCGTTATCACCGGGGCGGACGGCCGGATCGAACGGTTCCTGGAGAAGCCGACCTGGGGCCAGGTCTTTTCCGACACGGTCAACACCGGCATCTACGTCATGGAGCCGGACGTCCTGTGCTCGGTCGCCGCCGGGGAGGTCGTGGACTGGTCCGCCGACGTGTTCCCGGCGCTGCTGGCCGCCGGCGCCCCTCTGTTCGGCTATGTCACGGACGGTTACTGGGAGGACGTCGGCACCCACGAGAGCTACTTGCGGGCGCAGGCCGACGTCCTGAACCGCAAGGTCGACGTCGACATCGACGCCTTCGAGGTCTCGCCCGGGGTGTGGATCGGGGAGGGGGCCGAGGTCCACCCCGACGCGGTGCTCAAGGGGCCGCTGTTCATCGGGGACTACGCCAAGGTCGAGGCCGGTGCGGAGCTGCGCGAGTACACGGTGCTGGGCAACAACGTGGTGGTGAAGGGCCGGGCCTTCCTGCACCGGGCGGTGGTCCACGACAACGTCTTCCTCGGCCCGCAGACGGCCCTGCGGGGCTGCGTGATCGGCAAGAACACCGACGTGATGCGCGCCGCCCGGATCGAGGAGGGGGCCGTTGTCGGGGACGAGTGCGTCGTCGAGGAGGAGGCGTTCCTGTCCGCGGGCGTCAAGGTCTATCCCTTCAAGACGATCGAAGCCGGCACGGTGGTCAACACCAGCGTGATCTGGGAGTCGCGCGGCTCCAACGCGCTGTTCGGCCCGCGCGGGGTCAGCGGCATCGTCAACGTCGAGATCACCCCGGAGCACGCCGTCCGGCTGGCCAGCGCCTACGCCACCACGCTGCGCAAGGGCAGCACCGTGGTCACGGCCCGCGACTCCTCCCGAGCCGCCCGGGCGCTGAAGCGGGCAGTGATCAGCGCGCTGACGGCGAGCGCCATCGACGTCCGGGACCTCGAGGTCGTGCCCACTCCGGTGGCGCGGTTTGAGACCGACCGCAGCGAGGCCGTCGGCGGGGTCGTGCTCCGGACCACCCCGGGTGACTCCCAGTGCATCGACATCGCCTTTCTCGACGCCGGCGGCGCGGACATCTCCAAGGGGGCACAGCGCAAGCTGGAGCGAGTGTTCAGCCGCCAGGAGTTCCGCCGGGCCTTCCCCGGCGAGATCGCCGAGCTGTCGTTCCCGTCCCGCAAGCTCGACGGGTACGTCGAGGCGATGCTGCGTTCGATCGACAGCCGCGGGCTGCGGGAGGCCAGGCTCAAGGTGGTGCTGGACACCGCCGGCGGAGCGGCGGCGCTGGTGCTGCCCACCCTGCTGGGGCAGCTCGGCGTCGACGTCCTCACCGTCAACAACCGGCTGGACGAGTCGGCCGCGGCGGAGTCGCTCGCCGACCGGATGCGGGACCTGCAGCGCCTCGGCGAGCTGGTGTCATCCTCGCGGGCGGCGTTTGGGGTCCGGTTCGACACCGTCGGGGAGCGCATCGCCGTCGTGGACGAACGCGGCGAGCTGATCGAGGACGGTCGAGCCCTGCTGGTACTGCTCGACCTGGTCGCCGCGGAACGACGCGGTTCTCGGGTGGCGCTGCCCATCACCACCACCCGGGTGGCCGAGCGGGTGAGCCGGTTCCACGCCTGCGAGGTGATGTGGACTTCGACCAGCCCGGACGACCTCACCACCGCCGGTCGGCAGCCGGGCGTCGCCTTCGCCGGGGACGGGGCCGGGGGGTTCGTCGTCCCCGAGTTTCACGCCGCGATCGACGGGCTGGCGGCGTTCGTCCGACTGTGCGGTCTGGTGGCCCGCACGAAGCTGACCCTGAGCGCCATCGACAGCCGGATTCCGCAGGCCCATGTGCTGCGACGCGCGCTGCCGACCCCGTGGGCGGCCAAGGGTCTGGTCATGCGGTCGGTGATAGCGGCAGCGGGGGGACGCCACGTCGACACTACCGACGGGGTGCGGGTCGTGGAGTCCGACGGCAGCTGGGTGCTGGTGCTGCCGGACCCGGCCGAAGCGGTCACCCATCTCTGGGGCGAGAGCGCCTCAGCGGAGTCCTCCGCGGCGTTGCTCCGGGAGTGGGCGAGCGTGGTCGACCGGGCCGGCGTCGATTGGGCCGGTCGCTGAGCCCGTGCCCACCGTGACCAGCGCCCCCGGCGACCGGGCGACCGCCGGCCGAAACCGGTCGATGTCCCTGCTCGACGAGCTGACCGTGAACGCCTTGGACCCCGGCTACCAGCAGACCGTCGACCGCCGGGTCAGCGGCGCCGGCACCGCCGACCAGCCCGGTGGCCGTCGAGATCACCCTCGCCGCTACCCCCGGCGCCGCCGCGGCCTGCTTGTCGCCGGTCTGCTCGTCGCCGGCCTGCTGCTGGCCACCGCGGCGGCCCAGGCGCGCAGCCGGGCTCCGGCGTCGGCTCAGGTACGCAGCTCGTTGGCCGCCGACGTTGCCGCCCGGACGCGGGACACCGACGCGCTGCAATCCCAGGTCGCCCAGCTCCGGGCCCAGGTGGCCGCGGCCCGAGCCCGGGGGCTGGCCGCTACCCGGTCCGGGACGGCCATGGCCGAGCAGGTGGCGGCCCTGGAGGAGGCTAACGGGGGCACCCCGCTGCGCGGGCCGGGTCTGCGGGTCACGTTGGCCGACGCGACGCTGCCCACCCCGGATCCGCTGGCCGCGACCAAACGGCCGAGTGCACTGCCCGGGGACGCCGGCCGGATCGCCGATCGCGACGTCCAGGACGTGGTGAACGCGTTGTGGGCCGCGGGTGCCGAAGCGATCTCCGTCGGCGGCCAGCGGCTCACGCCCCAGACGGCCATCCGCGCCGCCGGCCAGGCCATCCTGGTGGACTTTCGCCCGCTCAGCCCGCCGTACGACGTGATTGCGCTCGGCGAGCAGTCCCAGCTCGGCAACCGGTTCGGCGACAGCCCCACAGCGCGCCGGTTCCGCACCTACGCGGCCACCTACGGCATCGGGTTCACCATCCGCAGCGAACGCGCGCTGACGGTGCCGGTGGGGGCCGGCCCGCCGCTGCGCGCCGCTCGCCCGCCCGCGCCGGCGCCATGATCCCGGCCATCGCCCTGGTGCTCGGGGTGGCGCTCGGGTTGGTGTTCCAACCCGGCGTGCCCCTTTGGCTGCAGCCCTACCTCCCGATCGCGGTCGTGGCGGCTCTGGATGCGTTGTTCGGCGCGGTCCGCGCCCAGCTCGACGGCATCTTCGACGACAAGGTGTTCGTCATCTCCTTTGTCGCCAACGTGCTGGTGGCGGCCTTGGTGGTGTTTCTCGGCGACCAGTTGGGGGTGGGTAGTCAACTGTCCACCGGCGTCGTCGTGGTCCTTGGGATCCGGATCTTCTCCAATGCGGCGGCGATTCGACGTCATGCCTTCCATGCCTGAGGGGGACCGGAGGAGGCCGGATCGGGACCGGCGGTCACCGGAGGGGGACCGGAGGGAGCGCCCAAGCCGGGCCCGCGGCCCGCTGCCCCGCCGCTCTCAGCTGCTGGTCGGGCTGCTGTGCGCCACCCTCGGCTTCGCCCTGGCGGTGCAGGTGCACACCACCCGGTCCACGCCCAGCCTGGCGGCCGCCCGGCCGGAGGACCTGGTAAGCATCCTGGATGACCTGACCGCTCGGGGCGATCGGCTGCGCGCGGAGGCGGACTCGTTGACCGCAACCCGCGACCGGCTCACCGCCGGCGGCCAGGAGTCCACGGCGGCCCTGGACGAGGCCCGGCAACGGGCCGACACCCTGGGCATCCTCGCCGGTACGGTCCCCGCCACCGGTGCGGGCATCGTGCTGACCATCACCGATCCCCAAGCCTCGGTGCGCAGCGACGTACTGCTGGACACGATGGAGGAGCTCCGCGACGCTGGCGCCGAAGCGATGTCGGTCTCGGGTGTTCGGGTGGTCACCTCGACGTACTTCCTCGACCGCGACGGCGGCGTGGAGGTCGATGGCCGCCTGCTGCGCCCGCCGTACGTGTTCCTCGTCATCGGCGACCCACGGACGTTGGCGGCGGCGCTGGACATCCCCGGCGGCGTGCTGGACACCGTTCGCCGGCGCCCCGGCGCGTCGGCGGCGGTGGAGCAACAACCCCAAGTCGATGTCACCGCCTTGCGGGCGCTTGTCACGCCTCGTTACGCTCGCCCGGCTGCCGCCGAATCCGGGAGCATTGGCTGAGTAGGCCCGCGAACGACCCGCGAACGACCTGAGAAAGAACTGAAAACGATTAGGAAGGCCGCCGGTGTACCCGGACGACGTCAAGTACACCCCCCAGCACGAGTGGGCCAGGCCGCATGGCGAGACCGTGCGGATCGGCATCACGGCCTACGCCCAGGAGGCTCTGGGCGACATCGTCTACGCCTCGCTGCCGGCTGTCGGTACCGATGTGACGGCCGGTGCATCGATCGGTGAGCTGGAGTCCACCAAGACCTGGAGCGACGTCTACGCCCCGGTCTCCGGCCGGATAGTGGCCGTCAACGACGCCCTGGACGCCCAGCCCGAACTGCTCAACTCCGACCCGTACGGCGATGGCTGGATCGCCGAGGTAGAGCCGGCGGAGGCCGGCGGACTCGACCAGCTGCTGGACGCCGAGCAGTACCGCCAGCTGGTGGAGACGGAACGCTAGGGTGCGGATGCCCTTGGTGATCGCATCCTGGGGTGGCGGGCGAACCGATGCAGCGACCCAGTTCTGACCCAGGAGGCGAGGAGATCCCGTGTTCTGCACCCGGTGCGGCCAT
Source organism: Frankiaceae bacterium (assembly GCA_017882835.1). Taxonomy (GTDB): domain Bacteria; phylum Actinomycetota; class Actinomycetes; order JADGOU01; family JADGOU01; genus JADGOU01. Next base: position 11,337 of record JADGOU010000062.1, read on the forward strand.
GACAACCCGGACGACAGCCACTACTGCTCGAACTGCGGCGTA
>JADGOU010000413.1 GCA_017882835.1 Frankiaceae bacterium
ACGAGTGCCCGTACTCCACCAGGCCGGTCCGCCAGTGCTGTCTCGCCATCCGGCGAAAGCCTGGCCAGGCGACGGCGTCGCGCACATCGCGCAGGCGGATGTCGCGGCGGCGGTACCCCTCCCGGGCCAGCGCCAGCACCGCATTCGGTCCGACCAGCACCTCCCCGTCGTACCGGCGGGTGAGGTGGATGCCCAGGAACGGGTAACGCGGGTCCGGCACCGGATAGATCAGCCCTCGGACCAGGTGGCGTGCCTCCGGCCGCAGCCGGTGGTACTCGCCCCGGAACGGCACGATGCGCGGGTCCGGGTCGTCGCCGAACAACTCGGCCACCCGGTCGGCGTACAACCCCGCGCACACCACCAGCTGGTCGACGGCGATCTCCCCGGCCGTGGTCGCCACCGTCACACCGTCGGGTCGCTCAGCCGCGCCGACCACCTCGACGCCGGTGCGCACCTTGCCCCCGGCCGCCATCACGTCGGCGGCAAAGGAGCGCGCCACCGCGCTGAAGTCGACGATCGCGGTGTGCGGCGAGTGCAGCGCCGCCACGCCGACCGCGTGCGGCTCGAGCTCGGAGATCTCGGCCCCGTCCACGGTGCGCACGCCCGGTACGCCGTTGGCGGCCGCCCGCCGAGAGATCTCCGTCAACCGGTCCCGCTCGGAGTCCATGAGCGCCACCACGAGCTTGCCGCACTCGTCGTAGGTCAGCCCCCGGTCGAGGCAGTAGGCCTGCATCTGGGCGCGACCGGCGGTGCACAACCGGGCCTTCAGTGACCCGGGCGGGTAGTAGACGCCGGCGTGCACAACGCCGCTGTTGTGGCCGGTCTGGTGGGAGCCGACCACGTCCTCCTTCTCCAGCACGGTGACCGTCGACCCGGGAAGCTGTTCCAGCAGGCGGCGGGCGACCGCCAACCCAACGATCCCTCCGCCCACCACCCCGATGCGCGTGTCGACCATGGTGGCGAGTCTGCCGCATAGGGTCGAACGATGAGCCGCCGTGTGCACCGTCCCCCAGCTGATAGCCGGTTCGACGACGCTTTGGAGATCATTGTGCGCGGCTACCTCACCTCGGGCTTGGATCTGAGGTGTCTTGGCACAACGATCACGGGGTTGGACCGGCGCAGGGTGGGCCGGAGCAGGGGCAGGGGCAGGGTGGCCCTGGCGGTCGGGCGATGAGCCATCCCCCGGGCGGCCGACTCGCCCGAGGTGTCTCGATCGAGGAGCGCGGGCCGCTCACCGGCGATCAAGTCCGGGACGTGCTTCGGCTGGTGGACGCGGTGACCGACACCGACGGCGTCCGGCCGTTGTCCGAGCACGTGATGCTGCATTTGCGTTACGGCGGCGACACTCCGGCGCGCAACTTCCTGGTCCGCGAAGACGGTCAACTCGTGGGCTACGCCCACCTCGACACCACGGACGTGGTCGAGGGAGCCAGCGCCGAGGTCGCGGTGCACCCCGCCGCCCGCAACGCCGGCGTCGGCAGCCGGCTGGTCGACGCCGTCCTCCGGGCGAGCCCGGACGGTCGGCTGCGGCTGTGGGCGCACGGCCAGCACCCGGCCGCTGCCGCGCTGGCCGCCCGGATGGGGTTTCGCCGGTCTCGGGTGCTGTGGCAGATGCGGCGGTCGCTGTTCGCCGCGCTGGACCGACCGGTGTTGCCCGCCGGGGTGAGCGTGCGCACCTTCCGGGTCGGCGAGGACGAGGTCCGCTGGCTCGAGGTCAACCGCCGGGCCTTCGCCAACCACCCGGACCAGGGCCGCTGGACGATGGCGGAGGTGCGGACGCGGGAGCGGGAGCCCTGGTTCGACCCGGCCGGGTTCTTTCTCGCCGAGCGGACCGGGACCTTGGTCGGCTTCCACTGGACCAAGGTGCACGGAGCCGGCGCCGGCAGCCATGGTCACGAGCCCATCGGCGAAGTGTACGTCGTGGGGGTGGACCCGGCCGAGCAGGGGCATGGGCTCGGACCGGCGCTGGTTCTCATCGGCTTGCGGCACCTGCGCGCCGTCGGACTGGGGCAGGCCATGCTCTATGTGGAGGAGTCCAACACCGCCGCCATCGGTGTCTACCAGCGGCTCGGCTTCACCCGGTGGGACACCGATACCTGCTTTCGCCCTTTCGCCTCGGCCAATTGAATGGCTGACTCAACTCAAGGGACCAACGGCTCTAACGGCCCGGGTCGTCCTGCGAGATGATCACTGTGGCGATCGGCTCCGGAGCGATTTCCGGCGCCGTTCCGCTGACCGGAAGGAGTTGCGATGACCAGTTCCGCTGCTGCGGTGTCCCGCACCGACGGACCGAGCGCGCGCGCTGAACGGCCCATCGTGGTCGGGATTGACGGCTCCCCCGGCTCGGTTGCCGCGTTGCGGTGGGCGGCCAGCGAGGCCCGGGCGCACGGCCGGCCGCTGACCGCGGTGGTGGCGTACGACGTCCCGGCGTACTACGGCTATCCGCTGGCCCCGGTGCCCGAGCTCGACGACGCGCAGCGCGTGGGCGGCGAAGCCTGTTTGGACAAGGCGTTGGCCGACGTGTACGGCGACAAGCGCCCACCGGAGGTTCGGCGGGAGGTTCAGCAGGGCAACCCGGCCCGGGTGCTGATTGACATCGCCGAGGACGCCAGCCTGCTGGTGGTCGGTGCCCGGGGGCACGGCCACTTCCTGCTCGGCTCGGTCAGTGACCGCTGCATGCACCATGCCGCCTGCCCGGTCGTGGTGGTCCGCGGCTGACTACCCGGGCGGGTGGTCAGCGGCTGACTACCCGGGCTAGGGGGTCCGACCCGGCGACGGCCGTGGCGGCAGCGGCTCGGCTGCCGCACCGTCGCGAGCGGTCGGCACGCTGTCGGCTACGGCGTCCTCGGCCGCTTCGTCCTCCGCCACGGGCAACGGCGTGATCGGTGGTACGACGAACTTGTAGCCGACGTGGCGGACCGTGCCGATGAGCGCTTCGTGCTCGGCCCCGAGCTTCGCGCGCAGCCGGCGCACGTGCACGTCGACCGTCCGTGTGCCGCCGTAG
>JADGOU010000414.1 GCA_017882835.1 Frankiaceae bacterium
TCAGCCGACGATGCGGTCGGGCCATCGCGGTGAGGGTGCGCGCGACGGCGTCCGCCGCGGCGTCCTCGGTCCACCCTTGTTCGCGCATGGCGGTGTAGAACGCCGCGCCGGGGAGCACCGAGAAGACCAGATGGAGCCGGAGGACCGGGTGGACCGGCCAGGGAACCTGACCGGCCAGCCGGTCGTAGGAGGCGTGGCTGTGCTGCCGCAGCAGCGGGTCGGCCACGATCCCCTCGCGCAGCCAGATCCCGAGCGAGGCGCGACCGGCTCGCAACATGAGAGTGCGCGTCACATCGGTCATTGACACCGTGACCACCTCTCACGCGATGGCGGACGCCTCCAGCGTCACCTGGCGCCACTCCTCGGCCCAGGGCCGTTGGTCCCGGGCCGACCCACTATGAGCGCGCGAGGGTCAGCGGTGTCCGAAGTGTCAGGATGAGGACGTCCGGCGAACCCGAGCCGAAGCCGCACCGGATGCGCGAGTGCTTCGAGGCGCTGCTGCACCAGGTCGAGTGAAGCCGGGATGGGAAGCTGGTCGCTGTCAGCGACGGGTACTGCACTACCGGGCGCGACCCGCGCACGTTGACGACGAGCTGCCGGGAGTCCATGTCGGCCGAGCAGGTCCGGCTTCTGGCGGGCGTCGGCGGTCATTGAATGCTGGACGCGCCCCAGGCGGCACCGAAGAATGCCTGGTCGCCATCGGCAGCTTCTTCCGCGATGGCGGAACTGCTGCCCTGGTTGACAACTTCCTCACATGCCGCCGGTCGGGCGTGGTTCAGACAGCTTCCGGGCCAGGGTTCGTGTTCATGCGATTGGGCGCGGGGCGTCTCTGATCGACTGGCTATCCGCGGTGGTGGACCCCAGCTCCGTGCCGTCGACCCGTGAGGAGTGACTTTCGGACCTTGTCGGCGCCTCCCGCGAAAGCGGAGCCTGTGAGGAACGTGGGGCCCGGCACCTTGCCGTGCCCAGGGCAAGGCAGAGGGGTCGGACATGACCAAGACCAAAGAGGCGGCAGCACAGTTCCTGGCCAACCGTCGGATTGCGGTGACCGGGGTCTCGCGGAACCCGAGCGGACACGGGAGCAACAGCGTTTACCAGCGACTGCGCGACCGTGGCTACCAGGCGTTCGCGGTCAACCCGAACGCGGACTCCGTGGAAGGCGACCCCTGCTTCCCCGACCTGCGGTCCATCCCCGATGGCGTCAACGCAGTCGTGATCGGCACCAGACCCGACCACGCCGAGGCCACCATGCGCGAGGCCGCCGACCTGGGCATCACTCAGGTCTGGATGCACCGATCCTTCGGTGCCGGCAGCGTCTCCGACACAGCCACCGCGTACGGGCGGCAGCATGGCATCACCGTGATCGACGGGGGCTGCCCGCTGATGTTCGACCCCACCGCCGACGCCGGGCACAAGGCCATGTGCCTGCTGTTCACGTTGACCGGCAAGGTCCCCCGGCAAGTCTGACCCGATTTTGCAGCCTGAACTTGGCTGATGGACGTGTCGTAACGCGGGAGTGCCCTTCCTGCAGGGGAAAAACGTGATTGCTGACGTCGACGATCCCCATGCCGAGTGTTTTCGAATCTGCGGCTCTGTGGTGGTTTTGGCCGGGGCCGATCTGGGTCGGGTGACCAAGGCCACGGCGACCAACCGGGCGCTGCTGGCCGGGCCTGGGCGGCGGCGATGGCCGCCGGTGGAGCGCGCGACGTGACCGGGTCGTTCATCACGGCCCTGGCATGTGGGCTGTTCGCGCTGACCGCGTACGCGTCGGGCGTCCTGATCTCCCAGCTCAGCACGAGCGCCAGGTCGGGGACTGCCCTGGCTGTTCAGTTCAGTTCAGGCCTGGCGGGCCTGTACCTACTCACCAACGTCTCGGATGAACTCGGACCCGTCGGCGTGGTCCGGTTCGTCTCCCCCTTCCACTACTTCAACGCCTCCCGTGCGCTAGTCCCCGACCACGGTCTTGACCTGCCGTCCGGCCTGGCCCTGATCGCCATGACCGTGACCATGCTGGGCGCTGCCGCCTCGGCCCAGCAGTACCTGTCGTTCGCGGCGCAGATCGTCGTCCCGATCGTCACCGCCTACGTCCTCACCCAGGCCGCCGGATGGGTGGCGGATCTCAAGCAGGGTCGCCTCGAACTGATCCTCGCCGGCCCGCTGTCCTGGGCGGCCCTGATCTGGCAGCGACTCCTCGCGCTCACGTTCGGCGCTGCCGTCATCACCGCCGGGGCGACGTGCGGGCTGGTGATCGGGCCCTGGCCGTCGGCGCGCACCTTGACCCGCTCGGTCTGATCCGGGTGTTCACCGACGTCCTGCTCTTCGCCGCTGTCTTCGGCGCGGTCGCCGCCTTGGTGGTCGCCTGGCTGCGCGGCACAGCAGGGGGCGCCGGGTTGGCTATCTTCACGGCGGCCTCCTACCTGCTGATATACCTCGTCCCGCTGTTCGGCTGGCCCGAATGGGTCGCCCGCCCGTCTGTGTTCGACGCCATCGGCAACCCCTACCTCGAGATCCCCGCGGCCGGAGGAATCACCTTCCTCGCCGCCTGGGCGAAGCTCGGCAGTCTGCTGGCCGTCGGCGTCGCCGCGCGCTCCCCCAAGACCGCGTGACCATGGCGGAGGTGCCGCCCTCTGTTGAGCGTCCGCGAGTTGGCCAAGGGCTACGCCCGAGGACCGGCTGGTGCAGACCGCAGTGCCGCCCTCGACCGACAAGCGGGTCCCCATCTAGGCGGCGACGTGAGCGCGACACGTTCGGCAGCGACACGTCCGGCGTCGACGCGTTGGCAGAGCCGGCGCCGGCCCGACGCGCGTCGGCCACGGGACGCCGCCGCCCGACGGACACCGCGCCGGGAGCGCCTCAGCCGCCGGTCGGACCGAACGGCCTCCGAGCTCGGCTACGTCTTAGGTGCCGGGGTGGCGGGCGCATTCGCCGGCGACCCGACCCGCTGCCCGGGGATCAGGCTCGAGGTTGCGGAAGCGCTCGGTTGGCGCCGCAGCCGGCGGATGCC
>JADGOU010000415.1 GCA_017882835.1 Frankiaceae bacterium
CAGTACCACCGTGCCGCTGGCGTTAACGGCCACCAACCGCTGCCGATCGGCCCGCAGCGACGGCCCGGTCGCGGCGTCGACGAGCAACCACACCACGGCGCCGTCGTCGTCGATCGCGGCAGTGTGCACGACGTCGATCAGTCCCCAGCCGGTTACCCACGGGACTGACCCGGTCAGCGACCAGCCGCCGGCTGTCCGCCTGGCTCGCAGCGGCGCCGTGCCCGGTCGGATGCCGCCGATGGCGATGCCGGCCCGACACCGACCGGCACACATCGTCGCCAGCCAGGCGGTGCGCAGCTCGGGCGCACCGGCGGCCACTGCGCGTACCGGACCGTGGTGCTGCAACCAGACGAACGTCGTGGTCACGCACCCGCTGGCCAGCGTCTCCACCACCCTCGCGACAGTGGCCGCGTCGTGACCGAGTCCGCCGACGGCCGTCGGGCCGGCCAGGCCATAGAAACCGGCCGCGGCCAGCGCGTCCAGCCGGTCAATGGGGACCAGGTCGGCGGCATCGGTCGCGGCCGCGCCGGGGAATAGCACCTCGTCGACCAGCCGTTCGGCGGCGGCATAGACATCCGTCACGGCAGCAAGAGCAGCTTGCCCGTCGTCCGCCGACCCGCCAGGTCGGCATGCGCCCGGGCGGCGTCGGCGAGCGGGTACGTCGCCCCGATCCGCACCTGCAGCGAGCCGTCATCGATCCAGCCCAGCACCTCTGCCGCCCGCCACTGCAATTCGGCCAAGTCGGCGACGTAGTCCTTGAGCGCCGGCCGGGTCAGGTACAGCGAGCCGCCGGCGTTGAGGCGCTGCACGTCGAACGGCGGCACCGCTCCGCTGGCTGCGCCGTAGATCACCATCATTCCGCGCGGGCGCAGCGCCGCCAGGCCGGCGTCGAACGTGGCTTGGCCGACTCCGTCGTACACAACCGCGGCGCCGATCCTGGCGGTGATGTCCGCCACGGTCGCGGCCAGGTCGTCGTACCGGATGACGCGGTCCGCCCCGGCCTGGCGGGCCAGCTCGCCCTTCTCCGCGTCGGAGGTGGTAGCCACGACCACGCCACCGCGGGACTTCACCAGCTGGGTGAGCAACAGACCGACGCCGCCGGCCGCGGCGTGCACGACTGCGACGTCCCCGGCCCCCACCGGGTAGGTGCTGGCGGCCAGGTAGTGCGCGGTCATCCCTTGCAGCAGCGCCGCGGCCGCTACCTGCAGGTCGACGCCGGCCGGTACCGCGATCGCGCGGTCCGCCGGCACCAGCGCCTGCTCGGCGTAGCTGCCTTGCGCCGATGCCCAGGCCACCCGGTCGCCGACCGCCACAGTGGTCACCCCCGGACCGACCGCCGTGACCGTGCCGGCACCTTCCTGCCCGAGCGGGAACGGCGGGTCAAGCGCGTAGCCCTTGCCCTCCCGCTGGTAGATGTCCATGAAGTTGACTCCGGCGGCCGCGACGTCGACGAGGAGCTGGCCCTCGCCCGGCTCGGGCGTCGGCCGGTCCTCGACCGCAAGCACGTCAGGACCACCCAGCCGCTGGACCACGATCGTTCGCATGCCCCCTGCCCTACCCCGCCAGGCCACATGTCAACGGTGGTGGCGATGTTGCGATGTTGCAGGCACCGCCGAGCCGCTTCACGGCGAGGACGACACGGTCAGCGGTGTGGACTGTTCGGTATCACCGCGGTGCTCAAGAGAGAGGGTTGCGGACCACTGGCTTCGACCACTGCACGGTGATGCGGTCGCCGCGCCGAACCCGACCGCCGTGTCGGACCGAAGCGCACCGGTGTCCGAGACACGCCGTCCGACCGTGCTCTACGCGCACCACGATCGCGACAGCGCAGCCTCAATGGTGATCGTGGTGCTTGCTGGTGTCCGCGACACGCCGTACGACCGAGCACTGAGCTGAGCGCACCACGATCGCGACGGCAGGCCCACGACGAAGGGCGCGCGACGGCAGACCCGCGACGAAGGGCTCATCACGCACTTCCGAGCGGCAGCCAGTCACCCCCACGGACTTTCGGTGGCGACGGCTTAGGGTCCCCAATCGCCGTCCCGTAGGTGATCGGCTACCGGCTACCTATGGCCTCCCTGGCGTTGGCACTCGGCGGCGGCGCTGTTGACGGCTTGGCTGCAGGGATCCCAAGCCAAGCAGTGCTCGACCGTTCTTCCGGCTGCAATGCGGCTGACTGTCGCGTGCCGGCCGAGCTGAACCTCGTTGACCGGTCTGCCCGGATGCGCGAATACTTGCATGCGGAGAGCGATGGCTACGCCGCCGTCCCTTGGCGGCGGCTCACCTCGTCGCGTAGCGCCCGTGGGCCTCGACCTCGTTGCTGTCGGCAGCTGCGTCGTGTTGGTCGAGCGGCAGCACCTTCAGCGTGCCGCCGCGCGGCTGCAAGTGACCCCTTCCGCGTTGACCAAGAGCGTGCAGCTCCTGGAGCGGTAGCTCGGCGTCGAGTTGCTGGATCACAACAAGGGGACGGCTTTCGGTGTGACCGCGGCCGGCCGCCGGTTCGCTACCGCTGCCGTGCCGCTACTCGTTCACGCCGCTGCTGCCGGCGAAACGGCCAGGACCACCCCGGAGCCGGACGCTGGGGCCGTGACCGTGGAAGGTTTCGGCAACGAGCCGATGATGTACAACCCGGCGACTTGGATGGCGCCGTTCTGGCTTGGGGACGTCCGGCCCCGCGCCGTCAGAACCCCGAGCAGGGCGCGTCATGCGGCACATGAACACGCCTGGGACGCATGACGAGCAGCGGCATGACCCGCTGGCGAGACGTGTCTAATTCGTGGGATGTCGCCGAGAGTCGAGAGGCGACCCATGCTGTTCTCGAGAGGTGCTCGTTATGCCCGGATGTCCTCGTCGAGCCGTGGAGGAGCGCCCTGCGTGGAGGTCGTCGTGCGAGGAGTGTGGCGGCGAGCGCTCGCCGGCCAGCCTGCGCCGCCGCCGCCGGTCGTTCTGGGTCTCGCCGTGGTTGCGGCGGTGCTGGTGCTCGCCCCGGTGGC
>JADGOU010000063.1 GCA_017882835.1 Frankiaceae bacterium
CGGCTGGTGAGTTTCGCGGACGGGCTGCTGGTCGCGGGCGCCGGGTTGGTGGCCGGTGCGGTCAACGCGGTTGCCGGCGGCGGCACGCTGATCTCGTTCCCGGCGCTGATCGCGGCCGGGAACAGCCCGCTGGTCGCCAACATCACCAGCAGCGTCGGACTAGTCAGCGGGTACCTCGGCGGCTCGATGGCCTACCGGTCCGAGCTGGCCGGTCAGCGCGACCGGGTCCGCGCGCTTGGTCTGGTCAGCGTTCTCGGGGGGATCACCGGGGCGGCGATCCTGCTGGCCACGCCGAGCCACACCTTCGACGCGGTGGTGCCGTGGCTGGTACTGACCGCCGCGCTGCTGCTGTTCGCCCAGCCGCGACTGGCCGGGGTGGTAGCGGCCCGGCGGGAGCGCCGGCCGGCCGGGGCGAGCGGTGACCGCGGCGTCGGCGCTCCCGCGCCGCCGCCGGCCGGTCACGGGATCACGACGGGCGTCCACGTCGGGGTGTTCCTCAGCGCCGTCTACGGGTCCTACTTCGGCGCCGGCCTGGGGGTGCTGCTGCTCGGCGTACTGGGCATCCTGCTCGCCGACGGGCTGCAGCGGTTGAACGCGCTCAAGGGGGTGCTGTCGTTGATCGTGAACGTGGTCGGCGTAGCCATCTTCGTGTTCTCCGGCCGGGTGCACTGGGTGCACGCCGGTCTGCTGGCGGTCACGGCGTACGCCGGGGGACACACCGGCGTCTTCGTCGCTCGCCGGTTGTCCCCGATGGTGCTGCGCTACGCGGTGGTCGTCCTTGGAGTGGTCGTCGCAGCGGTGCTCTTCGTCCGCGGCTGATCTTCAGGCCGCGTCGCCCCTCGCCACCCTCGCTGCGCTCGCATTCGCTGCCTCGATCGTCGCCGTCTTCCGCACCGACAGGACCACCGTGACGCCGAGGATCGACACGATGACCAGCAACGACACGTACACGGGCACGGGCACGACGCTCTCCAGCAGCATCTTGGCGCCGACGAAGCACAGGATGACCGAGAGCCCGACGTTGAGGTAGCGCAGCTTGCGTACCGCGCCGGCAAGCAAGAAGTACAGCGAGCGCAGGCCGACCAGGGCGAAAGCGTTGGAGGTGAAGACGAGGAACGGTTCCCGGGTGACGCCGAACACAGCCGGGATGGAGTCCACCGCGAACAACACATCGGTGGTCGCGATAGTGATCATAACCAGGACGAGCGGAGTGACGACCCGCCGGCCATCGATCCGGGTGAGGATCCGGCCGCCGTCGTACTCCTTGGTCGTCGGCAGCACCCGCTCCGCCAGCTGGAGCACCGGGTTGCGCCCAAGGTGCGGCTCCTCGGCCCGGTGCAGCGCCAGCCGGATCCCGGTGAGCACGAGGAATGCCCCGAAGACGTAGATCACCCAGTGCAGCCGGTCGAGCAGCGCAACGCCGCCGGCGATGAACAGCCCCCGGAGAATCAAGGCGCCGACGATGCCGAAGAGCAGCACCTTGTGCTGGTTGACTGCCGGTACGGCGAACATCGACATGATCAGCACGAAGACGAAGAGGTTGTCGACGGACAGGCTCTCCTCGACCAGATAACCGGCGAAGTACTGTCCGGCGATGTCGCCGCCGGTCAGGATGAGCAGGCCGACGCCGAAAGCCACGGCGATGCCGATGTAGAGCGCCGCCCAGACACCGGCTTCCTTCCGGCTCAGCTCGTGCGGATCGTGGTCGACCACGACCAGGTCGACCAGGAGCAGGACGAGCAGACCGCCGACGACGCTGGCCCAGACCCACAGCGGAACATCCACGCACAAACCTCCGGGTCGGTGAAAACACCGGAGGTCTCTCCCGCTCCGCGGCTGGCGGAACCGGTGACGCCGGGGCGTCCGGCGCAGGGGCCGGGACGGAACCGTGCTGACGACGTCGCCGCGGGGGGATACTCCCCTCCAAGAACCAACGGCAGTTTACCGTGCCTTGACCGCAACCGCGAGCGTGCCAAACCGGCCGGTAGCCCGGGTAAGACGCCGGAGCCGCCGAACCGTCGCTGTCAAGGGCGGGCTATCGCACCCCGGCGGCGTCCATCCCGCGCAGCTCCTTCTTCAGCTCGCCGATCTCGTCCCGAAGCCGGGCGGCCAGCTCGAACTGCAGCTCGCGAGCGGCCTCGTGCATCTGGTCGGACAGCTGCTGGATGAGGTTGGCCAGCTCGGCCCGCGGCATCCCGGCCAGCTCGGCGGCGTGTCGACCCACGGAGCGGCCGCGGGAAGACAGCCCGGGCACCGGCGCCTTGCCCCGGCTCTGCTGCCGGCCGGAGCCGCCCACCAGCTCGCCGTCGGCCGCGGTCTCCCGAATAACGTCGTCGAGGATGTCGGCGATCTTCTTGCGCAGCGGCTGCGGGTCCAAACCGCGCTCGGCGTTGTAGGCCAGCTGCTTCACCCGGCGGCGGTTGGTCTCGTCGATCGCCTTGGCCATCGACGGCGTGATCGTGTCGGCGTACATGTGGACTTGGCCGGAGACGTTGCGGGCGGCCCGGCCGATGGTCTGGATCAGCGACTTGTCCGAGCGCAGGAAGCCCTCCTTGTCCGCGTCCAGGATGGCGACCAGCGACACCTCCGGCAGGTCGAGGCCCTCGCGCAGCAGGTTGATGCCGACCAGCACGTCGAAGTCACCCGAGCGCAGCTCACGCAACAGCTCGATCCGGCGCAGCGTGTCCACCTCGCTGTGCAGATAGCGCACCCGGACGCCGAGGTCGAGGAGGTAATCGGTCAAGTCCTCGGACATCTTCTTGGTCAGCGTAGTGACCAGCACCCGCTCGTCCCGGTCGGTCCGCAGTCGGATCTCGTGCACCAGGTCGTCGATCTGGCCCTTGGTCGGCTTGACGACGATCTCCGGGTCGATCAGACCGGTTGGCCGGATGATCTGATCTACAACGCCGTGCCCGCGAGACAGCTCGTACGGTCCCGGTGTCGCGGACAAATAGACAGTTTGGCCGATCCGGTCGGTGAACTCCTCCCACTTCAGCGGCCGGTTGTCCATGGCGCTGGGCAGCCGGAAGCCGTGGTCGACCAGCGTGCGCTTGCGGCTCATGTCGCCCTCGTACATCCCGCCGATCTGCGGGACGGTGACGTGGCTCTCGTCGATGACGAGCAGGAAGTCCTCGGCGAAGTAGTCGAGCAAGGTGTTCGGCGCGGTGCCGGCGGCCCGGCCGTCGATGTGCCGGGAGTAGTTCTCGATGCCGGAGCAGAACCCGACCTGGCGCATCATCTCGATGTCGTACGTCGTGCGCATCCGCAGCCGCTGGGCCTCCAGCAGTTTGCCGTGGCGCTCCAGCTTGGCCAGCTGGTCAGCGAGCTCGAGCTCGATCCCGGAGATCGCCCGCTCCATCCGCTCCGGGCCGGCCACGTAGTGGGTCGCCGGGAAGACGTAGATCTCCTTGTCCTCGGTCAGCACCTCGCCGGTCAGTGGGTGCAGGGTGGAGAGCCGCTCGATCTCGTCGCCGAACATCTCGATCCGGACGGCGTGCTCTTCGTAGGCCGGGAACACCTCGACGGTGTCGCCCCGGACCCGGAACGTGCCGCGACTGAACGCCAGGTCGTTGCGGGTGTACTGCACGTCGACGAAGCGCCGCAGCAGCTTGTCCCGCTCGATCTCGTCGCCCACCCGCAGCCGCACCATCCGGTCGACGTACTCCTGCGGCGTGCCCAGGCCGTAGATGCAGCTCACGCTGGCCACCACGATCACGTCGCGACGGGTGAGCAGGCTCATCGTGGCCGAGTGCCGCAGCCGCTCGACCTCGGAGTTGATCGAGGAGTCCTTCTCGATGTAGGTGTCGGTCTGCGGAACGTAGGCCTCTGGTTGGTAGTAGTCGTAGTAGGAGACGAAGTACTCCACCGCGTTGTGCGGCAGCAGCTCGCGCAGCTCGTTGGCCAGCTGCGCGGCCAGCGTCTTGTTGGGCGCCATCACCAGCGTCGGCCGCTGCACCCGCTCCACCAGCCAGGCGGCGGTGGCCGACTTGCCGGTGCCGGTGGCACCGAGCAGCACGACGTCGTGCTCCCCGGCCCGGATGCGCCGCTCCAGGTCGTTGATGGCGCTCGGCTGATCGCCGGCCGGCGCGAAGTCGCTGACGACCTCGAACGGGGCGACGGTGCGGACGATGTCGGTAACTGGTCTCACGACAGCGACACTACGACGAGCCTCCGACAGTTTTCAGCTGCCCGTCGAGCCGCGGTCATGGCGACCACACCGCTGTCCGGACGAGCCGCTGTTCACCCGGCCTGGTCAGACCCGCACCACCTGCAGCCCTGGGACGTCGTCGTACTCGGAGTCCTGGGAGACGACCGGAATGCCGTTGGCGAGCGCTGTTGCCGCAATCCACGAGTCATTGAGCGGCATCCGCGTGCCCGCGTCGCGCAGGGCGAGCCGGAGCGTGGCCCAGGACGCGGCGACAGCGCCGTCGACCGGAATCGGGTCCAATGCGTTGGCGCGAGTCAGCGTCTCCAGCCGACGCGCCCGGGTAGGCCCGTCGCCGGCAGCAAGCACGCCAAGGCGAAGTTCAGCGATGGTGATCACTGAAGCCGCGAGGAGCCTGGGTGGAGCGCCCGGGAGCGGCCGGTCTGCTCGATCGCAACAAACAGCGACGTGTCAGCCAGTCCCAGCTCCGCCCGGTCGGGTGCGGCGGCCATCAACGAACGGGTGCGTCGTGGGTAGAGTCCGGAATCATCGTCGCCAGGTCTTGGACCAGCCCCGGGTCGGCCCGACCGCCGTCTAGATGGCGCATAAACCTTTCCCAGGTCATGGTCCGGGGGCGGGAACGCAGCGGGACGAGCTCGGCGACGGGCCGCCCGCTGACCGTCACGCGGAGCCGCTCCCCAGCCTCGACCCGACGTAGCACCCCACTGACGTCGTTACGCAGCTCTCGGGCCGGCAGGTCCGTCATGTCCGGGAGACTACCCTCACTGTCGCAGTACTGCTACGGACGGCTCAGGACGGCCGGGTGCGCAGCCTGTCCTGCAGCGCCAGCCATACCGCCTGCACCTGACGGTCGAGGTCGTCCAGGCTGCCGTCGTTGGTGATCACGAAGTCCGCTACTGCCAGCTTGTCCGCCAGCGGTGCCTGGGCGGCGATCCGGCTGCGAGCCTCGTCGGCTGACATGCCCCGAGCGCGCACCAGCCGGCTCCCCTGAGTCTCTGCGGTCGCCGCCACCACGAGCACGACGTCGTACGCCGCTGCCAACCCCACCTCGACCAGCAGCGGTACGTCGTGCACCACGATCGCGTCCGCCGGCGCAGCCGCGAACCGTTCCGCCGTCGCGGCCCCGACCAGCGGGTGCACAATCGCGTTCAGCCGGGCCCGTGCCGCCGGGTCGGCGAACACGATGGCGCCGAGCCGGTCCCGGTCCAGCGACCCGTCCGGGCGCAGCACCTCGGCGCCGAACTCGGCGGCGACGGCGGCCAGCCCGGGTGTGCCGGGCTCGACCACCTCCCGCGCCAGCACGTCGGCGTCGACGACGTACGCGCCGAGCGCCGCCAGCCGGCGGGTCACCTCGCTCTTGCCCGACCCGATCCCGCCGGTGAGCCCAACCTTCAGCACGGCCGGACGCCCTCAGCAGACAGCGGTTAGACCTGACCCCCGGCCAGCTTCTCCCGCAGCGCCGCCAACGCCTCGTCGGACGCGAGCGCGCCGGCCGAGGGCTGCTCGGTGACGTACTCCCGCGGGCCGGAGGCCTCGGACTCGGACGCGTGCGCCGCCGCGATCTGCTTCTGGTGGGCGTCGTAGCGGGCCTGGGCCTCGGCGTACTGCCGCTCCCAGGCCGCCTGCTGGGCCTCGTTGCCGGGGAGCCAGGCCTGGGTCTCCGGGTCGAAGCCCTCCGGGTAGATGTAGTTGCCGGCCTCGTCGTACTGGGCCTCCATGCCGTAAGCCGTGGGGTCGAAGGCGACCGCCTCCCCGATGGTGCCTTCGTTGGCCTGCTTGAGCGACAACGAGATCCGCCGCCGGTCCAGGTCGATGTCGATCACCTTGACCATGATCTCGTCGCCGACGTTGGCCACCTGCTCGGGGATCTCGACATGCCGCTCGGCCAGCTCCGAGATGTGCACCAGGCCCTCGATGCCCTCGTCCACCCGGACGAACGCCCCGAACGGCACCAACTTGGTGACCTTGCCGGGCACGACCTGGCCGATGGCGTGGGTCCGGGCGAACTGTCGCCAGGGGTCCTCCTGGGTCGCCTTGAGCGACAGCGAGACCCGCTCGCGGTCGAGGTCCACATCCAGCACCTCGACGTCGACCTCCTGGCCGACCTCGACGACCTCGCTGGGGTGGTCGATGTGCTTCCAGGACAGCTCGGAGACGTGCACCAGCCCGTCCACGCCGCCGAGGTCGACAAACGCCCCGAAGTTGACGATGGAAGACACGACGCCGTGCCGCACCTGGCCCTTCTGCAGGGTGGTCAGGAAGGACTGCCGCACCTCGGACTGGGTCTGCTCCAGCCACTGCCGGCGGGACAGCACCACGTTGTTACGGTTCTTGTCCAACTCGATGATCTTGGCTTCCAGCTCCTTGCCCACGTAGGGCTGGAGGTCGCGGACCCGGCGCATCTCGACCAGCGACGCCGGCAGGAAGCCGCGCAGGCCGATGTCGAGGATCAGGCCACCCTTGACCACCTCGATCACCGTGCCGGTGACGATCTGGTCCTCTTCCTTGAGCTTCTCGATCGTGCCCCAGGCGCGCTCGTACTGCGCTCGCTTCTTGGACAGGATCAGCCGACCCTCTTTGTCCTCCTTCTGCAGGACCAGCGCCTCGACCTGGTCCCCCACCGAGACAACTTCGTTGGGGTCCACGTCGTGCTTGATCGAAAGCTCGCGCGAGGGGATGACGCCCTCGGTCTTGTAGCCGATGTCGAGCAGAACCTCGTCCCGGTCGACCTTGACGATCGTGCCCTCGACGATGTCGCCGTCGTTGAAGTACTTGATCGTCTCGTCGATCGCGGCCATGAAGTCCTCGGCGGACCCGATGTCGTTGACCGCAACCTGCGGGCTGTTCGCCGGAGACAATCCCGCGCCGCGGCCGGCCGCAGTCAGGGAAGGAACAGTCTCGGGTCGTACGTCGGTAACACTCGTCATAGGGGGGTGGGCTCCGGCCGGGGTGGCTCGTCGGGAGCGCGGAAGGCCCTGATCGCCGGCTGACGAGGACGGGCGGACAAGGCGGACCGGACGGTACGGCGGCGGGCGCGCGCACGACGGTGCCTGGACGTGACCCTGGTCGTTGACTGACGAGTGCGCCTGCTCCGGTGAGGCGGCACAGGCCCACAGCGCATTGGCAAGGATACGGTCGGTCGTCGATCAGGGTCAATCGGCGGAATGGGCTACGTGGATGGGCTACGTGGATGGGCTACGTGGACGGCGTACCGGACGAATCGGGTGACAGCAGCGCGGTCGGCTACCGGCCGGTCGGGGCGGCCGCGGCGGCCGCGGCCAACCGGCGGTGGTGGGACGGCGATGCCGACGCATACCTTGCCGAGCACGGGCGCTTCCTCGGTGGCGACCAACCGGGCGCGGCCCGCTTCGTCTGGGGTCCGGAAGGACTCGATGAGGCCGACGTCGGGCTGCTCGGTGACGTGGCCGGGCGTCGGGTGCTCGAGGTCGGCTGCGGGGCCGCGCAGTGCGGCCGGTGGCTGGTCGAACGCGGCGCCGCGGTCGTGGGCGTCGACCTGTCCATCGGGATGCTCGGCCATGCCCACCGGTTGGACGCCGCCATCAGTCACCAGGGCGGCCGGCGAGTCGACCTCGTCTGCGCCGACGCCCGGCGACTGTCGCTGGCCTCAGAGTGCGTGGACCTCGCCTGCTCGGCGTACGGCGCGCTGCCCTTCGTCACCGACCCGGGCCGGGTGCACGCCGAGGTGGCCCGGGTACTGCGTCCGGGTGGCCGCTGGGTGTTCTCGGTGACCCACCCGGTGCGCTGGGCCTTTCCGGATGACCCCGGGCCGGCCGGGCTGGTGGTGGCCCGGTCCTACTTCGACCGGACGCCGTACGTCGAGACCGGCGCCGACGGTGAACCGGCCTACATCGAGCAGCACCGGACGCTGGGTGACCGGGTCCGCGAGGTGGTCGGCGCCGGGCTGCGGCTGTTGGACGTGGTCGAGCCGGAGTGGCCGGACGGGCACGACCAGGTTTGGGGCGGCTGGAGCCCGCGGCGCGGTCGGCTGATTCCCGGCACCGCGATCTTCGTCACCGCGAAGCCGGAGTGATCCGGACACTCGCACACTCGCACACTCGCAAGCTCGCCAATGTTGAGTACACGTGCGGATCAGCGGCCGGGATCCGCACGTGGGCTCAAGATCGGCGGAGGTGGGGCGGTCCGAACGCCTCTTCGCGCTATCCACCAACCCGGCTGTGCCTGCCGGGGCGGTCGCCGGGGTAGTAACCACCGGCGATGGAACGAGCTCTCGATGACGCGTACCTGGTGTCGCAGGCCCAGCGTGGCTTCCTCGACGCCTTCGAGCGCAACCCGCGCGTTCGCGTCCAGGTGCGGGGAGGAGCCCGATGAACCCGAACGCGGATCGCGCCAACCGCGCGCTGCGACCCTGCTCGCCCTGCTGCTGCTCGTTGGCGCCGGCTTCGGTCTCGCGTTGAGGTTCGGCGTCTTCGGCACCGCCCGAGCCAACCAGCCGCTGCTGCTGCCGGTCGGCACCGACCGGGTGCGTGAGCTCGACTTGGAACCCAACACCGGCGCCGGGGCAACCACCGTGTCGACGTCGGCGGTGACCGACGCGGTGACCACCGAGATAGCGGGCTACCGCGGGGTCGAGCGGACATCGGCCCGGCTCATCCGAGACCAGGTCAGCCTGGACCTCGTGCTCACGGTCACCATCAACAACCGCGCCGACCTCGACGCCGTACGCCGGCGCATCGAGGAACACGCGGTCAGCCACACCCGCCAGGCGCTGGGGCAGTCGCAACTTCGGTCCAGTTGCACGTCCAACTCGCCGCCGGCTCACCCCGACGGGTGCGCTGACCGGCGTCCAGGTCAAGGTGCCCGCCCGTACGGCGGGTCACGTACCGCCGCTGCACCACGATCACCGCCGAGGGCGGCTGACCTTCCGGCCCGATGATCGTGGTGTGCGGCCGCAGCGACTTGCTGATTCAGACCCGGTATAGCGCGACCAGCGGGCACCGGAACGGGTCCTGGCCGCGCACCCCGAGCGCGTTGAGGTAGCGCGTGATGATCCGATACGACTGCAGCAGGCTGGTCTCGGTGTAGGCGACGCCGTGCTCGGCACAGTGGGCCCGGACCAGTGGCTGGGCGCGCTTGAGATTCGGGCGCGGCATGTTGGGAAACAAGTGGTGCTCGATCTGGTAGTTCAGCCCCCCCATCGCATAGCCGGTGATGCGGCCACCGCTGATGTTGCGCGACATGAGCACCTGGCGGCGCAAGAAGTCCACCTTCAGCCCGGCCGGCACAATCGGCATGCCGATGTGGTTGGGGGCGAATGCGCCGCCGAGCAGCACCCCGAACACCGCCAGCTGTACGCCGACGAACGCCGCTGCCTTGCCCGGCGGCAACAACAGCAGCAACGCGGCCACGTACCCGCCGAGGCGGACGACGAGGAAGCCGGCCTCCATTCCCCGGTGCTTGACCGGAGCGCGCCGCAGCACCGACTTGACGCTTTCGGCGTGCAGGTTCAGCCCCTCCAACGTCAACAGCGGGAAGAACCACCAGCCTTGCCGGCGGGCGAACTGGGCGGCGAGCCCGGTCTTGGTCACGGCGACCGCGGGCGTCAGGGCAAGCACGCCGGGACCGATGTCGGGGTCCTTGCCCTCCTGGTTGGGAGCGGAGTGATGCCGGTTGTGCTTACTGATCCACCAGCCGTAGCTCAGGCCGGTGAAGGCGCCCGAGAGCACGCGAGCCGTCCACTCGTTCCAGCGCTTGGACGCGAACACCTGCTGGTGCGCGGCGTCGTGACCGAGGAACCCAAATTGGGTCGAGACCAACGCGAGCAGCCCCGCGAGCACCAGTTGGAACCAGGAGTTGCCCAGCAGTACCACGCCGACCCAGACCAGCACGAAGGCGGAGACCGTGCCCACGATGTGACACCAGTAGTAGCCGTACCGGCGCCGCTGTAGACCGTCGGCCTGCACGCGGCGGGAGAGCTCGGTATACACGCTGATGTAGGCGTCGCGCGGGCGCTGAGCCGCTGTCGGTTGGGCCGGCGTCGGTTGGGCCGCTGTCGGTTGGGCCGCTGTCGGGGTCAACGGAGGTCCGCCATGGCTGTCCTCTCGGGGGGCTCCCGCATCGCGCGGCCGAAGTCGGCAACCGAGACAGGGCCCGTGCTCCTGGCTGGGGCGTCGCGGGACGTCAGCCGGCCGGACAGCCCGCCGGTCAAGCCAATAGCTTGACTACGCTCCAGACACTCGACGTACCCAACGGGGATGTCAAGGCCAGGCCCGCCGCGGCGGTCAGTGGCCGGCTTCGTCCCACGTCGCCCCGGTGCCGACGCTGACGTCCAGCGGCACCGACATCGGGTAGGCGCCCCCCATCTCCCGGCGTACCTGGTCCTCGACCGCCGCTCGCTCCCTCGGCGCGACTTCAAGCACGAGCTCGTCGTGCACCTGCAACAGCAGCCGAGAGCGCAGCCCGGCGGCGCGCAGCCCGGCGTCCACCCGCAGCATGGCGACCTTGATGATGTCCGCGGCCGAGCCCTGGATCGGGGCGTTCAACGCCATCCGTTCGGCCATCTGCCGCCGCTGGCTGTTGTCGCTGAGCAGGTCCGGTAGGTAGCGCCGGCGACCCAGTATGGTCTCGGTGTAGCCGTCGCGGCGGGCCTGGGCCACTACGTCCCGGAGGTAGTCGCGCACCCCGCCGAACCGCTCGAAGTAGGCGTCCATCTGCTCCCGCGCCTCCTCCGGCGCGATCTTGAGCTGCTGGGCCAGCCCGAACGCCGACAGCCCGTAGGCCAGCCCGTACCCCATCGCCTTGATCCGCCGGCGTAGGTCCGGGTCGACCTGCTCGGGCGGTACGTCGAACACCCGCGCGGCCGTGGTGGTGTGCACGTCCTCGCCGCTGGTGAAGGCCTCGATCAACCCGGCGTCCCCGGAGAGGTGGGCCAGGATGCGCATCTCGATCTGGCTGTAGTCCGCGGTCAACAGACAGTCGAAACCGGGCCCGACCACGAACGCCTGGCGGATCTCGCGACCCTCTGCTGTCCGGATCGGGATGTTCTGCAGGTTCGGGTCCTGGCTGGACAGCCGGCCGGTCGCCGCGACCATCTGGTTGTACGTCGTGTGAATCCGCCCGGCGGGGTCCACCATCGGGATCAGCGCGTCCACCACGGTCTTGAGCCGGGAGACGTCCCGGTGGCGGAG
>JADGOU010000416.1 GCA_017882835.1 Frankiaceae bacterium
GCCGACAACCGTTGAGAGCGAGTTCGGGCCGGCAACCGTTCAGAGCGAGTGCAGGGCCAGCAACAGGTCCACCCGGTCCTCAAGCCGGGACAGGTCCCGTCCCGTCAGCTCCTCGACGCGCGCGATGCGGTACCGCACCGTGTTGACGTGCAAGATCAGCTCGGCCGCGGTCCGCGTCCATGAACCCGACTGGGCAAGGAAGGTACGCAACGTCTCGAGCAGCCCGGCATGGTGGGCCTCGTCATACTCCAGCAGCCGTCCGAGAACGCGGGAGGCGAACATCCGCCTGACCTCGTCGGGCACCGCGGCGAGCAGCCGGGCATACGAGATCACCTCGTCGCTGCTGACGACACTGAGGTGCGAGGACCGGTCGAGCTCGGCCATCGCGGCTGCGTGCCGGGCGCTCTCAAACGCCCCGGCCAGGACACCTGGGTTCTCGGCTCTCGCGGTGCCGAGGACAAGCCGGGAGGGCGGAAGGCCAGGAAGAAGCCGGTCCATCACCTGCCGGATCTGGTCCGTCGCCAGGTCTGTGCCGGGCAGAATCACTGTCGCCCAGGGAGGTCGAGAGGCGACCACCGCTGGTGACCCCAGGTGTGTCGCGAGGTCGGTGAGCAGGTGGCACGCCGCCTCCACAAGCTCGGGTCGCCCGGCGAAACCGGCGTCGACGACGAGCAGGGGGAGGTCTGGCTCCAGGCCTGCCTGACGCAGTCGCGTCGCGGCCTCGGGCTGGCCGCCCCCGCCGGCCTCGATGAGCGCGAACAGCTCGCCCGCGCGCTGCCGGTCGAACCTCAGCGCGTCGCTCTGCCGCGCCCGCTCGAGAGCCGCGATCGCCGCCAGCTCCCCCAACGCGTCGGTGACATCGGGGTCCCAGTCCGCCCAGGTGCCCTCGGCGACGATGAACCACGAGGTCAGCCGCTGGCCAAGCGCCGAGCCGACGGGAAAGACGGTGTATGCCGTGACCTCCGGGCCCGCTGCGACCGCCGGGAACCGGTCGGCCGAGAGAAACGCGGCGGTGACCCGATCGAGGTCCGGTCCGGGCAGCGGCTCCGGGCCCTCGACGACGTGGGTGCCGATCGGGGTGAGCACCCGGCACGTCACGCCGGTGGCCTTCGAGACATCTTGGGCGAGCTCGGCGAGCTGACGTCCCTCCGCGACGGCTGCGAGGAGCTGGCGGTGGCGGCCCAGGCTGGCCGCGAGCTGGGCACTGCGAACGGTGCTGAGCGAGGTCAGCACGTGTTCGCTGAGCGCGCCGAACGACACCTCCATCGGGACCTCGACCAGCACCAGTCCGTGACGCTCGCACGCGCGGACCAGGTCCTCCGGCACCCTGCCCAGATGGGCCGTCCCTGCGGCGAGCGCCACCACACCGGCCTCGGCCAGCGCCGCGACGAACGCCTCGCTGTCGGCCGGCTTCTTGCGCCAGATGAGCCCGCTGATGACCAGCTCGCCGCCGGTGAGGTAACGACGGGGATGCGCGAGCTCGGTCGCGAAGACCCACCGAACTGCACGGTCCAGCTGCTCGTCCTCGCCGCAGAGCAACCGCAGGTGAAGGTCAGGCTCGGCCAGCAGCTCGCGCAGGATCACCCGACTCCCTCCACCGCAACATTGCGTCCTTAGAGGAAACTACAACCAGAGGAGCGGGACCGGGGTGCAATTCGTGCGGTGCGAGACTGACTGTGACCGCCCCGTTGGGGTCTACTGATGGGACAGTACCTCCCCGGGTGCCGCCATCCAGTGGACCAGGAGCCGACATGGACTTCCTCCGACCCGACTCGTGGGCCGATGCGCTCGCCGCCAAGGCCGAGCACCCCGACGGCGTGCCGATCGCCGGGGGAACCGACGTCATGGTGGAGCTGAACTTCGATCGGCGCCGCCCGAGCTCCCTCATCGACCTGACCCGCGTCCGCGACCTGAGCGAGTGGTACGAGCAGGACGGTCTCGTCCGCCTGGGTGCCGGCGTGACTTATGCGCGACTGATCACCGAGCTCGGCGACCAGCTGCCGGGGCTCGCCATGGC
This sequence comes from Frankiaceae bacterium, assembly GCA_017882835.1. Lineage (GTDB taxonomy): Bacteria > Actinomycetota > Actinomycetes > JADGOU01 > JADGOU01 > JADGOU01. The sequence continues at coordinate 2,018 of JADGOU010000416.1, forward strand.
GTCCCGGACGGTCGGCTCCCCTCAGATCCGCAACCGTGGCACCGTGGGCGGCAACCTGGGGACCGCCTCGCCGGCCGGTGACTCCCACCCGGCGCTCCTTGCCGCCGGCGCCGAGGTCGAGGTCGAGTCGGTCCGGGGCTCACGCCGCATGCCGGTGACCGACTTCTACCTCGGCGTGAAGCGCAACGCGTTGCAGCCCGACGAGCTCATCCGGGCGATCTGGATCGCCCCGGCAACCGGGCCGCAGCAGTTCTCGAAGATCGGCACACGCAACGCCATGGTCATCGCGGTGTGCGCCTTCGGGCTCGCGCTGCACCCGGGCCGGAAGGCCGTCGGCACCGGCATCGGCTCCGCCGCGCCCACCCCGCGCGTCGCCGCCGAGGCGGGCGCCTTTGCCGGGAGCGCACTCGACGAGGCGGGACTCTGGGAGTCACGAGGTGAGCTACCGCCTTCTCTCGCAAGAGAGTTCGGGCAGCGGGTGCGTGCGGCGGCCGCTCCCATAGACGACGTCCGGGGCAGCGCGGCATACCGTCTGCATTCCCTCTCTGTCATAGCCCGACGCTGCCTGGTCTGGGCCTGGAACGACTACCGAAAGGCGGCCTGAGCCATGCGCATCAACACGACGGTCAATGGCGAGAAGCGTCAGGTGGACGATGTCTGGGAGGGCGAGAGCCTGCTCTACGTCCTGCGCGAACGAATGGCCCTGCCGGGGTCGAAGAACGCGTGCGAGCAGGGTGAGTGCGGCTCGTGCACCGTCTATCTCGACCACGTGCCGGTCTGCGCGTGTCTCGTGGCGGCGGGTCAGGCCCAGGGTCGCGAGATCGTGACCGTCGAGGGACTGCGCGAGGGCGAGGAGCTGCACCCCGTGCAGCAGGCGTTCGTCGAGGCCGGCGCGGTCCAGTGCGGCTTCTGCACCCCCGGGCTGCTCGTCGCCGCC
>JADGOU010000064.1 GCA_017882835.1 Frankiaceae bacterium
GGGAGTAGTCACCGACCCCAACATCGCCGCGTCCTGATCTGTCGGGCCTGGGCCGGCCGGTGGTTCCTTGAGCCGGCCCTGTCCTGGACGCCCTGCTCCTGGCTGCGCCCGGCCGTCGCAGCGGCCATCATGGCCGGATGACGACCGAGCCGACGTGGTCAGGCTCAGCCGGCCCAACCGCGGTGTCGCCGGCTGGCCGGGTCGCGCCGGGGACCGCCCGGGTTGAGGCCTTCAGCGACGGCGTCCTGGCGGTCGCGATCACGCTGCTCGTCCTGGACCTCAAGGTGCCGCACGTCGAGCACGGATCGGTCTGGCCCCCGCTGCTCGACCAGTGGCCGGGCTACGCCGCCTATGTCACGTCGTTCCTGTCCATCGGCATCATGTGGATGAACCACCACTCCTTGTTCGTGATGATCGCGCGAGCGGACCGCAAGCTGTTGTTCGTCAACCTGCTGCTCCTGCTGTTGATCGTCACGGTGCCGTTCAGCACGTCGCTGGTGGCGGAGTACCTCACCCACCCCGGCTTCAACGGCAAGATCGCTATGGCCATCTACAGCGGGCAGTCGTTCCTGATGGGGCTTGGCTTCGCGGCGCTGTGGGGGTATCCGTTGACCCACCCGCGCCTGCTCGCGGATGGGGTCGACGTGGCGGCGGCGCGGCGTGCGTTCCCGCGGTTCGCGAGCGGCTCGGCCGTGTACGGGGCCCTGGTGGCGGTGTCGTTCCTCAACCCTGCGGTCGCGCTGGCGTTGCATGTGTCAGTGGCCGTCTACTACGCCTTCGAACGACTCCCGGTCGGGCAGCGCGCCGGTGGCCATCTCGGCTGAGCTGTCGGCGTCGTCAGCCCGCTACGCCGTCGATCAGTTGCGCCGTCGCTCAGTTGCGCCGTCGCTCAGTTGCGCCGGCTCGGGACCGCTTCGGTCGGCTCCGGCCGATTCTGGCGCCCTGGCTGTTCAGGAACGACGAACGAGGGCGCCACCCGCAGCACCGTCGCCGCGCGCTGGGGCAGCCACCAGTTGGCGTTGCCGAAGATGGCAACCAGCGCCGGGACCAGCAGCGCCCGGACGAGGGTCGCGTCCAGCAAGATGCCCACTCCCAGGCCGGTGGCGAAGACCTTGATGTCGGTGCCCGGTGAGGATGCCAAGGCGACGAAGGACAGGAACAGAATCAGTGCCGCCGACGTCACCAGCCGGCCAGTTCTGCCCAGGCCTTCGACCACCGCCCGGTTGGTGGAGCCGGTGGCGTCGTACTCCTCCCGGATCCGCGCCAGGATGAAGACCTCGTAGTCCATCGACAGCCCGAACAGGAACGCGAACACCAGGATCGGCAGCCAGAACGTGATGGCGCCGGTGGGCTGGACGCCGAACACGGCGGTCGACCCGTGGCCCTCCTGCCAGAAGTACACCATCGCGCCGAAGACGGCACTCACCGACAACAGGTTGAGCAGAACGGCTTTCAGTGGCAGCACGACCGAGCGGAAGGCGCGCATCAGCAGGACGAACGTGATCACGACGATGAGCGCGAGTTCGAGCGGGAAGTTGCCGTAAACCGCCTTGAGGTAGTCCTGCTGCAGCGCGCCGTCGCCGGCCAGGCCGACCACTCCCGGCATGCCGCCCACCGCGGACCGCACCCGGGTGACCACGTTCGAACTGGCCCCGGCGACAGTTTCGGCCGACGGGATTGCCAGCACCACGGCACTGCCGTCGCGCTGCCAGGCCGGTCCGGTCGGGGCCAGCGCGGTCACGATCCCCGGGACTCCGCGGCTCGCGGTCGCCACCGCGGCCGGATCGCCGCCGCGCACCAAGATCTCGATCGGCGTCAGCACGCCGGTGCCGACCCCGTGGTCGGTGAGCGCGTGCAACCCGTCGTACGCCGGGCCGGCGGAGGCCAGCGAGGACGACTGGGCCACACCGATCTTGATCCGGGAGAACGGCACCAGCAGGGCACCCAGGATCAGTACGGCGACCCCGGCCGCGATCCAGCGCCGGCGCACCACCAACTGCCCCCATGCCGCCCAGCCGCGGCTGATCGCCCGCTCCTTGCGGATGCCGGGCCAGTCCAGCCGCGGTCCGACGCCGGCGAGGATGGCCGGCAGCAACGTCAGCGAGACCAGCGTGGCCACCAGCGGGATGAGCATGCCGCCGTATCCCATCGAGCGCAGGAACGGCACCGGCAGCACCACCAGCGCGGCCAGGCCGACCGCGACCGTCACCCCGCTCAACAACACCGAGTGGCCGGCGGTCTCGAGTGCCACCTGCACTGCGTCGGCGTTCGACCGGCCGCGGCCCCGCTCCTCCCGCCATCGGCTGACGATCAGCAGCGAGTAGTCGATGGAGACGCCCAGCCCGATCAGCGACACCAGGAACTGCACGATGAAGCTGACATCGGCCAGGTAGGTCAGTCCGTAGAGCAGCAGGAAGGTGGTGAGGATGGAGACCGCCGCGACCACCATCGGGATGATCGCCAGAAAGGACGCGAAGACGAAGATCAGGACCGCGAGCGCACCGGCCGCGCCCAGCAGGGTCTCCAGCAGCACGCTGGGACCGGTGGTGCTGCCGCTGTTCCCGGCCGCCAGCTGCTGAAAGCCGGTGATCACCGCGGTCGAGCCCGGCGGCGCGGCGCCCTTGACCGCCGCCTCGATGGCCGGACCGGTCGAGTCGACGAAGCCGCGCGGCACCGGCGGGAAGACCAGCGCGAAGGTCGACCGGCCGTCGGCGGTGACGAAGGCTCGGTCACCGGTAGTCGCGTAGTCGACCACCCGGACTCCCGGCACCTGCTGGGCGACGGTGGCGAAGGTCTGGCCGAGCTCAGCCCGCTGGCTGTCCACCGTCTGGCCGGCCGGCAGCGTGATGACCGGGATGGTCGGGTCTATCTCGCCGCCGTTGCCGTACGTCGCCAGGATCTGCTTGGCGGTCTCGTACCCGGGCTGGCCGGGCAGCGAGAAGTCAAAGGAGAGCCGGTTCGCGGTCTTGGACGTGGCGCCGCCGCCGACGATCAGCGCTACCAGCCACAGGCCGAGCACGATGCGACGGTGCCGCAGCACCAGACGGGCCAGCGTGCTCATGACTGACCTCCTGTAATCGATGACGCGCTCAGCCGGTCCACGCCGGCCTAGGGTAGATCACCGGTCACGGCGACACCAGCCAGCGCGCGACCGCGCAGGCGGGACGTTCGCCAACCGCCCCAGCGTCGCCGATGTTGAGCACACATGCGGATCAGGCGCCGGGTTCCGCACGTGGGCTCAACGTCGCGCAGTCTCCGGGGCGCGCGGCTCGCAGCCGGCACACTGACCGGCTCCGCTACACCGCGCAGCTGTCCCCGTCCCCGACGCCTTCCCCAGCCCGGCCCCCGGCGGGTGCGCCGACCAGCGAGAGCCCCTGGCGGTCCGCCCAGGCCCGATCGAGCGCGGCCAGCAGCAGCTCGGCCGGCTGCGCGCCGGAGACGGCGTACCGGCGGTCCAGCACGAAGAACGGCACGCCGGTGATGCCCAGGACCGCGGCCTCGGCCTCGTCCGCGCGCACCTGCTCGGCGTACCGGTCGCTGGTCAGCACGGCGGCGGCCTCGGCCGCGTCCAGCCCCGACTCGCCCGCGAGCCGGACCAGGACCTCCGGGTCGCCGACCGGCTCGCCGTCGGTGAGGTACGCCGCCAGGAACCGCTCCTTGACCGCGTCCTGGCAGTCGCGCTCGGCGGCCAGGTGCAGCAGCCGGTGCATGGTGAAGGTGTTGCCGGGCCGGGTGCGGTCGAAGCGCAACGTGAGCCCCTCGCCGGCGGCGGTCGCGGTCATCCGATCGATCATCTGCCGGGCGGCGGCGGCCGAGGTGCCGTACTTGCCTGCCAACCGCTCGGCGTACGGGCCGGGCTGTTCGGCCGGAGCGTTCGGGTCGAGCTCGAAACTGCGCCACACCACCGCGACCTCGGCGCGCTGCGGGAAGCGGGCCAGGGCGGCCTCGAACCGGCGCTTGCCGATGTAGCACCACGGGCAGGCGACGTCGGACCAGATCTCAACCGTTAATGGGGTGGGCTGCATGCGGGGGTCAACGCCTTTCCGGGCCGGTGTGCCGTCCCCCGCAGAACACGCCGCCGGTCGCCCGGCATCCCGGTGCTGGCGGCGATTCGGGTCGGTACGGAGCCGATCAGCGGAGGTGGACGGGAATCGAACCCGCCTGACCGAGATCCTCGGCCACACCGGTTTTGAAGACCGGGACGCCCACCAGGACGCGCACGCCTCCCTGGCTGCGGTATCGCAGCGTAGACCAAACCCGATGTCGATCTAGGTTGAGCAGTCCCGTAGCAGCCCGCCGTCGCTGAGCATCCACCCGCTCTTGAGCGGCAGCTGCGCTCGGATGGTCTCCGGTAGCCGGTCGTAGGTGCGAAGGACGGCGTCAACGACGTCGCTGGACTGCCACCCGCGCACTCGCATCTGCTGGTTACGTAGCGCGTCGCGGGCCTGCTTGGACAGGCCGGACATGGTTCATCCGGCCGGAGACGTCCAGCGCAGTCGGCCTAGCTAGGCTCCGCGGGTGACCGCGACCCTGCCCGCCTACCGCCTGACCCAGTACGCCGCCGGCGGCGGCTGCGCCTGCAAGATCCCGCCGGGCGAACTCGAGGCCGTGGTCGCCGGCCTGGTCGGGGTCACCGTCCCGCCCGGTGCGCCGGAGCTGCTGGTGGGCCTCGACGACGGTGACGACGCGGCCGCCGTCCGGCTCGATGCGAGCACCGCCGTCCTGTCCACCGCCGACTTCTTCACCCCGGTCGTCGACGACCCCTATGACTGGGGCCGGATCGCCGCGGCCAACGCTCTTTCCGACATCTACGCCATGGGCGGGCGGCCGCTGCTGGCCGTGAACCTGTTGTGCTGGCCCCGCGACGTACTGCCGTTTGCCCTGGCGACCGAAGTGCTGCGCGGGGGTCTCGACATCGGTCGGCTGGCTGGCTGCCACGTCGCCGGCGGACACAGCATCACCGACCCGGAGCCGAAGTACGGCATGGCCGTCACCGGCATCGCCCACCCGGACCGACTGATGCGCAACGACGCGGGGCAGGCCGGGCTGCCGCTGTCGCTGACCAAGCCGCTAGGCCTCGGCATGCTCAACAACCGGCACAAGACGACCGGAGAGGTCTTTCCGGAGGCGGTGGCGACGATGACGGCGCTCAACCGGGTGGCCGCCGAGGCGGCGGTGTCGGCCGGGATCCGGGCCGGGACCGACGTCACCGGCTTCGGCCTGCTGGGGCACCTGCACAAGTTGGCCCGGGCCAGCGGCGTCACGGCCGTAGTGGACGCGGCGGCGGTCCCCTACCTCGACGGCGGCCGCGAGTCCGCTAGCGCCGGCTACGTCTCCGGCGGCACCCGGCGCAACCTGGCCTGGGTCGAGCCGTACGTCGAGTGGGCCCCGGGAGTGGACGAGCTAGAGCGGCTGCTGCTCGCCGACGCCCAGACCTCCGGCGGCCTGCTGCTGGCCGGCGAGGTGCCGGGCGCGCCGGTGATCGGCGAACTGGTAGCGCGCCGGGACGGGATCACCGTCACCGTCCGCTGAGCATCTGCCCACCGCCGGCGCAGTCCACCGCCGGACGCGCAAGCCTACGAGTCGGCGCGGACCGGACCCTCCTGCTCCAGCCGCCGGCGCTGCGGCACCACGGTGTACTTAGGGTCGTTCGCCGACTCAATGCCGGCGTGGTAGAGCCCGAACCGCTCGAACACACCGCCGGCCAGCAGCGCCACCCCGGCCACGACGGCCGCCAACCGGCTGCGCCGAGCGAGCAGCGTGGCCAACAGCACTCCCCCGGCCGTCAGGTTGCTGGCCGTCGCCAGCAACCGGGCCGGCTTGCCGGTGGTGAAGGCCTCGCCGGCGAGCCCAAGCTGGTTCTCGATCCGCCGAGACGTGCCCAGCTCCATGATTGCCCCGAAGGTGGCGAGTCGCCGGGCCGGCCCGGCCTCGCCCACCGGCGCGAAGACCAGCCCGAGTCCGGCCGCGCTCGCCGCCGAGCTGCCGATGAACACGAACGGCAACTCGCGGTGGGCCTCGTGCCAGGCCGGTACGGCGGTGTCGGCCAGCAAGACGGCGGTGTAGCTGGCCACCGCGGGAGCGATCGCAGCCGCCGCCAGCCCGGCCGGCCGGGCTGAGACTCGCAGCACCGCGCCGAGCGGGCTGTCCCGGATCGCTCGGGGCAGCACCGGCAGCAGCTCGCTCACGGCCGCCACCCCGATCCCCGGGGCGTACGCCGAGATGATCCAGGTGCCCATGCTCATCGGCGAGGTCGGCTTGGCCACCCGGAGCATGTTGAGGAAGCGCTCGGGCCGGCCCACGTCGTGCACCAGCAGGCCGACGCTGGCGGTGATCGCCGCCAGGCCGCCGAGCCGGCCCGCGCGGCGCAGGGCCGGCCGGCCGGACAGGTCACCGCCGGCGCCCAGCATCGCCGATCCACCGGACAGGCCACCGAGGAAAAGGTACGCCGGGATGTCCCAGCTCCACCGCGGGGCCTTGACCACCGGTCGCCCGTAGTACGAGGTGAACTCCGCCTCGGGCACCATCGCCTGCTCGCCGCGCCCGCGACCGCGGCCACCGCGCCGACCGACCCGGCCATCGCTGCGCCAGCCCGCGCTGCCTGGCCGGCCGTTGCTGCCGGAGCCGCCCACTGCCTCGCGACCCGGCCGGGTCATCGCCGCCCCCAGAAGGTCGAGACCACGCCGGCGAGCAGCGTCAACGCCGCCGCTCCGGCGTGCAGCCACATCGACGGCAGGTCCCGGGTGGTTACCACCGGATCCGGCGGCAACCCATAGACCTCCGGCTCGTCGAGCAACAGGAAGAAGGCGCCCGCTCCGCCGACGCCGTCGGTGGGGTCGGCACCGTAGAGCCGGGCGTCGCTGATCCCGGCCGCATGCAGCTGCTCGACCCGGGCGGCGGCTCGCTCCCGCAACTCGTCCAGCACCCCGAACTGGATCGACTCGGTCGGGCACGCCTTCGCGCAGGCCGGCGTTAGGCCGCCCTGTAGCCGGTCGTAGCAGAGCGTGCACTTCCACGCCCGACCGTCGCCCTTGCGCTGGTCGATCACGCCGTACGGGCACGCCGGCACGCAGTAACCGCAGCCGTTGCACACGTCCTGCTGCACCACGACAGTGCCAAACTCGGTGCGGAACAGCGCCCCGGTGGGGCAGACGTCCAGGCAAGCCGCATGCGTGCAGTGCTTGCACACATCGGAGGACATCAACCAGCGGAACTCCGTTCGGCCGTCCGCGCCGGCAGTCGTCCCCGGCGGAGCGGTCGACGGCATGCCGAGGTCGACGACGGGGGCATGCCGACCGGTCACCCCCGGCTCCTGCGCCCCGAGTGGCTTCGGCTGTTCGATGGAGGCTTGCTCTATGAACGCAACGTGCCGCCAGGTGCTCGCCCCCAGCGAGCCAGTGTTGTCATACGACAGGCCGAGAAAGTCGATGCCGTCCTCGGGGACGTTGTTCCACTCCTTGCAGGCCACCTCGCAGGCCTTGCAGCCGATGCAGACGGTGGTGTCGGTGAAGAACCCGAGCCGCGGCGGATGGTCCGGATAACCGGCCTCGGCCGCCGGATCGAGCGGTCCGAACAGGTGGTTGGCGGTCGTCTGGGTCACGATGTCGATCCCTGCGTCGATGCCGAAGCCGGTCCGGTGGTCCGCGCCTGCTTGCCCGTCTCCGCCGTGATGCCGCCGCGCCACCGGTAATTCTCGACGTACCGGAGCAGTGCCGGACCGCGCGGGCGGCGGCCCGGCTGGATGTCGCAGGTCAGCGCCTTGGTGTCCTGGATGTGGACGTTCGGGTCCAGCGCGACCGACAACAGCTCGTTGGCCGCGTCGCCGGTGGAGATCCCGTTCGGCCCCCAGTGGTACGGCAGCCCGATCTGGTGGATCACCTTGCCGCCGGCACGCAGCGGCACCATCCGGTCGGTGACCAGCACCCGGGCCTCGATCGCGGTCCGGGCAGTGATGATCGTCGCCCAGCCGCCGGCTTCCAGCCCCCGCTCGGCTGCGAGCTCCGGGGAGACCTCGCAGAAGAACGCCGGCTGCAGCTCAGACAGGTAGGGCACGAACCGGCTCATCCCGCCGGCGGTGTGGTGCTCGGTCAGCCGGTACGTCGTGTAGACGTAGGGGAAGAGGTCCTCTCCCGGGTCACCGGGCACCGGGTTGAGCATGTTGTACGCGCCGCCGTAGTTCTCCCGCGCCGGGTTGGACTGCTGGGCGTACATCGGGTTGGACACCGGCGACTCGTGCGGCTCGTAGTGCGTCGGTAGCGGGCCGTCGACCAGGCCGCTGGGCACGAACAGCCAGCCCTTGCCGTCGGCCTGCATGATGAATGGGTCGGAGCCGCCGATGGCGTGCTCGGCCGTGGCGTCCTCGGGCGGGACGTAGTCCGGGCGCTTGGTCGGCTCGAAGTCGGGCACGTCCGGCCCGACCCACCTGCCCTGCGCCTCGTCCCACTGCACGTAGGCCTTGCGCTCGCTCCACGGCCGGCCCTCGGGGTCGGCCGAGGCCCGGTTGTAGAGGATCCGCCGGTTCGCGGGCCACGCCCAGCCCCACTCCGGCGCAACGTAGTTCTGCTCCCGACCCGGCGTGCGCCGCGCGGCCTGGTTGACCCCGTCGGCGTACACGCCGCAGTAGATCCAGCAGCCGCAGCTCGTCGATCCGTCGCCGGTCAGCTGGGTGTAAGCCGAGAGCAGATCGCCGCCGGGTCCCCGACCGTTGATCTCCTGCAGCACCGCCTCGGCGTCCGGGTCGCCGTGGTCGTCGGTCGGGTAGTCCCAGGCCAGGTCGAGCAGCGGCCGGTCCCGCTCGTCGGTGGAGCCGGCCAGCTTCTCCCGCAGCTTGCGGCCGAGCTGGTAGTAGAACCACAGCTCGCTGCGGCAGTCGCCCGGCGGCTCGACCGCCTGGTGGTGCCACTGCAGCATCCGCTGGGTCTGGGTGAAGGTGCCGTCCTTTTCGGTGTGCGCCGCCGCCGGCATGAAGAAAACCTCGGTCGGGATCTTCGTGGTCTCTAGCTCGCCGGTCTCGATCTCTGGCCCGTTCAGCCAGAACGACGCGCTCTCGATCACGACGAAGTCGCGGACGACCAGCCAGTCGAGGTTGGCCAGGCCCAGACGCTGCATCTTGGCGTTGGCGGATCCCACCGCCGGGTTCTGGCCGAGGATGAAGTAGCCGGGGACTTTGCCCTCGATCTGGTCGCGCACGGTCGCGTAGGTGCTGTGGTCGCCGGTCACGCGGGGCAGGTAGTCGAAGCAGAAGTCGTTCTCGGCGGTGGCGGCATCGCCCCAGTACGCCTTGAGCAGACTGACCGCGTAGGCCCGCATGTAGGCCCAGTAGCCGGTGGCCGAGCCGTTGCGCTCGACGTAGGAATCCAGGCTCTCGTGCTGGTGGGCGTGCGGCATCGGCAGGTAGCCCGGCAGGATGTTGTACAGCGTCGGGATGTCGGTCGAGCCTTGGATGCTGGCGTGGCCGCGCAGCGCCATGATGCCGCCGCCGGGCCGGCCGATGTTGCCCAGGAGCAGCTGCAGGATCGCGGCCGTGCGGATGTACTGCACGCCGGTGCTGTGGTGGGTCCAGCCGACGGCATAGCAGAAGGCCGATGTCCGCTCCCGGCCAGAGTTGTCGGTCAGCGCCTCGGCCACCTGCCCGAACAGCTCCGGCGGTACGCCGCATACCTCTTGCACCATCTCCGGGGTGTAGCGGGCGAAGTGCCGCTTGAGCACCTGGAACACGCACCGCGGATGGGTCAGTGTCGGGTCGGTCTGGATCTTTGCGCCTTCGCCCAGCGACGCGCCGCCGCTGCCGAACTGGTGGGACTGCTCAGCGTCCTTGCTGCGTTCGGCCCCTTGCGCGCCGCTCTCGCCGCCAGCGCTCTCGGCGCCGGCGCCCTCTTCGCGCTTGCCCGCCGAGGCGCCGACGTTGACGCCCTCGTAGGCCCACGACGACGGGTCGTAGACGTGCGTCTCGTCGTCCCAGCCGGAGAACAGGCCGCCGAGGTCCTCGGAGTCGACGTAGTCCGCGCCGACGATCGTCGAGGCGTTGGTGTACGCCGTGACGTACTCGCGGAACTCCTTGCCCGCGGACAGCACATAGTTGATCAGGCCGCCCACGAAGGCGATGTCGCTGCCGGCCCGCAGCGGGACGTGCAGGTCGGACACCGCGCTGGTTCGGGTGAACCGGGGGTCCACATGGATGATCTTCGCCCCCCGGGCCTTGGCCTCCATCACCCACTGGAATCCAACCGGGTGGCACTCGGCCATGTTGGAGCCCTGGATGACTATGCAGTCAGCGTTGGCCAGGTCCTGCAGAAAGCCGGTGGCGCCGCCGCGGCCGAAGGAGGTCCCCAGACTGGGGACCGTGGAGGAGTGTCATATCCGGGCCTGGTTCTCGACCTGGATCGCGCCCATGGCGGTGTAGAGCTTCTTCATGAGGTAGTTCTCCTCGTTGTCGAGGGTCGCTCCTCCGAGGCTCGCGATGCCCATGGTGCGACGGGTGCGTTTGCCGTCCTCCGCCCACTGCCAGGTCTCGTTCCGGGTCTTGATCACTCTGTCCGCGATCATGTCCATCGCGGTGTCGAGGTCGAGCTCCTCCCACTCGGTGCCGTACGGCCGGCGGTAGGAGATGGTGTGCTCGCGACCCGGACCGGTGACCAGCTGCTTGCTGGCCGACCCCTTGGGGCAGAGCCGACCGCGACTGACCGGCGAGTCCGGGTCGCCTTCGATCTGGATGACCTGATCGTCCTTGACGTAGACCCGCTGGCCACACCCGACCGCGCAGAACGGGCAGACCGAGGCGACCACTCGGTCTGCGGTGACCGTGCGCGGCGCCAGCTCGGCGCTGCGCTTGGACATCGCTGCCGACCCGCGGCCGAGCGGGTCGGTTCCGGTCAGCTGCCGGAACACCGGCCAGGAGTCCAACCAGGTGCGCGGGTCCATGCCAGCGCTCCTTCCACCGGGGTACGGCGATCCAACCCCCGAGTGGGCTCGGGCCGCAACCTACTCCCGCTGGTGCCGAATCCTGGACGCGCCGGCTGAGGGAGTGCGGTGGGTGCGGGTGCGGGCGGAAGGTGATCGTGGTGCGGCTGGTGCCCGCGACGCGCCGTACACACGTGCGCTGGGCGCACCACGATCGGCGGCGGTGGGTGCGGGTGCGCCG
>JADGOU010000417.1 GCA_017882835.1 Frankiaceae bacterium
GCTCGGCGGTGGTGGGCCAGGCGCCAGTTGCAGCCAGCAGCTGGTAGGCGCGCAGCGCGGCCTGGCGGCCGCCGGGGTCGTGGTCGAACGCGGTGATGATTCCCCGCTCGGCCAGCGGGCCGGCGTGGGTGTCGAGGACCGCGACCTGGGCGGCGGTCAGCGCGGTGCCGCAGGGGGCGGCGCCGGCGTAGCGGCCGGCGCCGGCGGCGGTGACCGCGATCGCGTCCAGCGGGCCTTCGACCAAGCACCGGCCGGGCCCCGCCGGCCAGCGCCCGCCGCACCGGCTCGGCCCCCAGGCCGTAGAGCACCTCCCCCTTCCGGTACAGCGCGGTGGCCGGGCTGTTGAGGTAGCGCGGGGTGTCCTCGGCCTCGGCCAGCGCCCGGCCGAGGAAGCCGACGACGCGCTGCCCGCCCGGGTCGCGGACCGGGAACATCAGCCGGTCGCGGAACCGGTCCACCACGCTGCCGCGGCGGGTGGTCAGGCCGACGCCGGCGTCGAGCAGCTGGGCGTCGGTGTAGCCGCGGGTGCGCAGGTGGTCGGTGAGCGTGGTCCAGCCGGCCGGGTCGACGGCCGCCGGCTGAGCCAGGGCGAGGGTGGCGGCGGCGTGCGCGCGGGCCGCAGCGGCCCGCTCGGTTCGGGCGTGGATCTCGCGGCGCTTGAGGTGCCGGTAGAACTGCTCCAGCACGCAGAAGGCGTAGGCGTGCCGGTTCACCGCGCCGTCCTCGTGCGCGGGGTGGCCGAACACCAGCCGCTTCCACGGCCCGTTCACCACCGTCTCGTCGATCATCCGCGCCGGGATCAGCGGCGCGGCCAGGCGGCTGCGGTAGGCCAGCACGTCCGGCAGCATCTCCATCGCCGCCAGCACCGCCGCCCCCTCGGCGTTCGCACCGAACTCGATCACCTTCGGCAGGACCTTCAAGAACCCCGACACGGCGGTGTACCGGCCGGGCAGCTCCTTGCGCCAGTCGTCGGGGTCGGCGGCATCCGCTGGCGGGACGTTCTCGTTCACCAGGACCAGCGCGGCCCGCAGCTCTGCGCGGGACACGACCGCCTCGATCGCATCCCACACCACCGCGACGTGCACGTCCTCCTCCGGGTCTCCCCACCCGTCGGACTCGAACAACGCCTCCACCGCCACCGCCAGCCGGGCCGAGGCCTTCGCCAGCTTCGGGTGCTTGCGGGCCTTCTCCTTGTTCGCCGCCGTCTGCGCCTTGTTCAGCAGTTCGGTGGCCATCAGCAAGTCCAACAGCTCCAGGTGTCATCCACCGACTTGGCCTCCAGCAGCCGGACCGTGGCCAGCAACGTCGCCATCCGGCGCCCCTCCGGGTGACGGCGGATCAGGGAGGCGTCCGCGCTCATCCCGTACTTGGCCAGCTCGCTCAACCGGCGCGGCGGCACCAGATCCTCGGCACCCAGGTCACCCATGCCCAGCCCCATCACGTCCGCGACCTGATCGGGGGCCTTGATCATGGTGGGGCCGCTGCCGCGCGGCGGCGGCCCCTTGCGCCAGCGTTCCAGGTCCGAGATCCGCGGCCCGGGCGGGACCTCCAGCAGCTGGTCCAGCACGTACCGCTGGCCCACCGTCAGCAACCCATCCAGCACCGCCCACAGGCGGCGGGTCGTGTCGTCGCGGACCTGGGCGACCAGCCGCGTCAACGTGCTCACGCCCGGCAGCAGCACATCCCGCTCCCGCAGCCACCCCGCCGCGTCGATGAAGATCGCCTTCGGGCCGTCCCCCGACGTCCACGACCGGGCAGACACCCACCCCCGCAGATCCGCCTCGACGGCCGTGAACTCCTTCAGGTCGCAGACCCGCCGGATCGGCACCAGACCGTGGCTCGGCTTGAGCCCGTAGATGCCGCACCAGCCGCTGGGGATCCGCACCGAGCCGCCCTGGTCCCCGCCGATGGCGACGTCGACGGCGCCGGTGGCCACCAGCGCTGCGCACCCGCTCGACGACCCACCGGTGGACCGGCTGGTGTCGTAGGGGTTACGCACCGGACCGGTGTCGCTGGTGTGGCTGCCGCCGGAGAAACACAAGCTCTCACAGACCGCCTTGCCCAGGATGGTGCCGCCGGCATCGAGGACCCGCTCCACCACCGTGGCATCCGCGTCCGGGACGTAGCCCTCCAAGACCGCCGTGCCGTTCATCATCGGCACTCCGGCGACACAGATGTTGTCCTTGATGGCCACGGTCTTGCCCGCAAGCACTCCGTTGTCCGCGCCGCGGATCGTCGACCGGTAGTACCACGCACCCAACGGGTTGCCGGAGTCTGCTGGCCGCTGACCGCGCTCTCGCGGGTAGCGCACCGGCGGAATGGGTTCGACCAGCTCGTCGAGTCGGTCATAGGACTCCAGGGTGGCGTCGACCAAGGCGCCGTACGTCGTCACCTCGTCGTCGGACAGACTGAAGTGGTACGCCGTCGCGATCCGCCGTACGTCGTCGGGGGTTGGTCGGGGAACGGACACGAAGCCTCCCGAACGGAGGACACCGACCGGGACTACCGGGACCTCCGCGAAGCAGTGATCGGCTAAGGATGCCCTGATGCTGGCGATCTACGCAGCCCGGCGGCGGTAACCTGCGCGGGTCGCGGCTGGTCAGCTTGGCCGGCTCGGCGCCATCTGGAACTGCACTTCCGAACGCTTCGGCGGTTGCTGCCGCCAGCGGCCGGATCCGGGCGTCCACGTCATGCCGTCGAAGCTAACGCTGGCCACACCCTGGGCCTCGCCGTGGGCGACCAACCAGCTCGCCACCAACCAGCCCCGGGCGCTTGGCACGGTGGTCCCCACGCCCGCCGAACCAGCTTCCCGGGTCAAACCGCTGGTGACCGTCCCCAGCGTGGCGCCACCGGGAGGCAGGTCGTAGCGACAGCGCAGGCCGGCCGGCACCTGACCGGTCAGCACCGTGGACAGAGTCCGGGCGCGCGGCTCCCACC
>JADGOU010000418.1 GCA_017882835.1 Frankiaceae bacterium
GATTCGAAACCGGGGCCGGTTGATCCGGTGCCGGGGCTGGCCGCCGACGTGACGGCCACCACGCACGGTCCCCGATCAGCGTCGTCACCGCCGGCACGAGGATCGACCGGACGACGAACGTGTCGAGCAGCACGCCGACCGCCACCGCCACCCCGATCTGGAACAGGACCACCAGCGGGGCGCTCGCCATCGATCCGAACGTGCCGGCCAGGATCAGCCCCGCCGACGTGATGACCGCGCCGGTCCGCCCAGACGCGAGCCGGATTCCTTCACGGATCGGCCGGTGCTGGCTCTCCTCGCGGACCCGGCTCATCAGGAAGATGTTGTAGTCCGAACCGAGCGCCACCAGCAGCACGAAGACCATGAGCGGCAAGAAGAAGTTGACCCCGGACTGGCCGAAGACCGACTGGTAGAGCCAGGAGGTGAGGCCGAGCGTGCTGAGGTACGAGAGCAGGACCGTCAGCACCAGGTAGATAGGGGCTACGATCGCGCGCAGCAAGAGCATCAGCACGACGAGCACCCCCAGGACCGTGATGATAGCCACGTGCAGGAAGTCCGTGTCGAGTGCAGTCTGTGTGTCGGCCAGTTCGGCGGTGGGACCGCCGATGTACGCGTGGGCGCCGCTGTTGAACCCGGCCGCGAACGGATCCAGGGTGTCCCTGGCCCGCCGGATGGTGTCGAACGCTGGGATCGAGTACGGGTCGTCGCTGGTGATGATGAAAAGCCGCGTCACCGTGCCGTCGCCGGACAGGTACGCCGCCGCGGCCGCCTGGACCTTCGCGCCGCTCTCGCCGGCGAGCGTCGTGGGGATGAATAGGTCGTCCGGGAGCGCGGCGTACAGCGCCGCGAGCACCCGCAGGTCTCCGGGGAGTCGGCCGAACGTCGCGGCGATCTGTTGCTGCAGGGCCGCCGTCTGGGCGCTGGCCGGCAGGCTCTTCGGGAAGAGGATGGCGTCCGGCTGGGCATCGAAAGTCGTGGCAAGCGACCCGAGGGCCGTCGCGAGATCGGCGAGCGCGGTCGCCGTGGGCGCGCGCTGCAGCGTGACCAGATCGGCCTGCGCGCTGGTGATTGCCGGTGTGTTCGCCGCGGCCGGGTAAGCCGCAACCAGCTCCTGCAGATATCCGCCGACGGTCTGCAGCGCGGCCCGCGGATCGATCCCCGGCACCGCCGGGCCAGCCACGGCTGCAGCAAGCGCGCGTAGTTGCGTAGACACCCGGCTGCCATCGCGAAGCTGCGTGATCAGCTCGGGTGCCGTGCGCAGGTCGGATTGCACGGTCGTGTACGCCGCGGACGAGGCGACATCCGGGAACGGACCTGCGAGCGCCCCCACGTATTCGGCTGCCGACTGCAGCGACGTCGTCACCTTCGGTTCGAGGAGCGCCTTCACGCCGCCGCCGGATGACACGAAGCCGTCGGCCATCGTCTCGAGCTGCCGCGACGGGACGTACCCATCGGGGACGCTGCCGTCCCCGGTCGGCGAGATCAGGCTGGTCACGCTCTGGACGCCCGCCGTCCTGGCCACCGCCTGGGTGGCGTTGCGGACTTGCGCGAGCGATGCCGGCGAGAGCAGGTTCGTCCCCGTGCCTGCCTCGATCACGCCGTCGGCCGGCATGATCTTGCCCTTGCCAAGGTGCTGCGCCACCAGGTCGAACCCAGCTCGCGCGTCCGAGGTCGTCGGCAGGTCGGAGACCGCGTCGAAGTTCGTGCGCATCGCCGGGATCCCCGCCACCGGGACGAGCAGCACGAGGATCAGGGCGCCGGCGACGACTGCGGGCCGACGGGAGACGGCGGCCGCCAAGCGGGCAAAGAAGCTGCGCGGGTTGACGGTGGATTCGTCGCGCTCGTGCATCGGCCAGAAGAGGTAGTGCCCGAAGATGCCGAGCAGCGCCGGTGTAAGCGTCAGCCCGGCGAGCAGGGTGACGAAGATGGCGGTGGCCAGGGCGGGACCCGTGGTCTGGATCATCCCGAACTGCCCGAACGCCATCGAGCCCAGGCCCACGATGACGGTCGCGGCGCTCGCGGTGATGACCGCCCCGATGCGCTTCACGGTCGCCTGCGACGCCGCATGCCAGTCGCCCTTGCTGACCTCTTCTCTGAACCGGGAGATCAGGAAGATCGTGTAGTCGGTGCCGACGCCGAAAACGAGCACCACCACGAACGTGTCGAGCAGTGAGGAGATCTTCCAGCCCGCGGTGGCTAGGTATCCGAGGACCCCGCGAGAGACTAGAAACGCGGGCCCGATGGTCGCCAGCGGGACGAGAGCAGCTAGGGGCGCGCGGTAGACCAGCAGGAGGATCACCACGACCAGCAGGATCGTTACCAGGAGCGTGCTGTCGGTGCCCTTCGTGATTGCGTTCGTGTAATCGAGGCTGATGCCGGCCGACCCGGTCACGTGGGCCTGCATCCCCGACGGCGCCGTCTGCTCGAAGTGCGCCCGCAGCGCATCCACGGCACCGCCGGCGCCACCGGCCAGCGAGGCCACCGTCAAGTTGACGTTCATGAGCTCGAGCTTGCCGTCCGGGCTGCGCATCATCGAGTCAAGCTGCGGATCGGACTCGGGCGTCTGGACGCTGGACACGATGTCACGGAGGTCGGCCGGCGCGTCCGGGCCGGTCATCCACGACCCGACCTGCCCGATGTACGTGCTGTCGGCTGTCGTCAGCCCGGACTCCCGTGAGAAGGCGATCGTCGCGGCGCCCGCCGATACCTCCTTGGGAAACGCGCGCTCCAGCAAGGTGCGGGCCTGGATCGACTCGGTGGTCGCAGGGAGGAACGAGCTCTGGTCAGTGGACCCGACCTTGGCCAGCGAGGGCGCAAATGCAAGCGCCGCCGCTGCCGCGGCGATCCATGCGACCACGATGAGGAAACGGAACCTGAACGCCACGGAACCCAAGCGTTCGAACATGAAACACTCCCGGTAGGACTCGCTCCGGCTG
>JADGOU010000419.1 GCA_017882835.1 Frankiaceae bacterium
CGGGCGCACTGCCGCACCCACGGACGGGCAGCATCATGGCTCCGTGTCCTACCCGCCCCGCCCGCAGCTCCAGCCGTTGCCGGAGTTCCGCGGCACCGCAACGTCCCGGCCCAGCCCCGAACTGCTGCGGCGGTTAAGCACCTTCGTGGTCGAGCAGTACCAAGCAGGGCTCTCACTTCGCCAAATCGCGGAGCTGACAGACGGTCATTCTCGGCGGTGCGGCGAATTCTGGACCGCGGCGTACGCCGTCGGCCTCCGGGTGCGGCCGTGCAGCGCCGGGGGCGCGAACATACCGTTTCGGCTTGAACCTCTCCGCCGCGCCTCCCCCGTCGCGACGGAGAGATTGTGCTCGTCGAGTTGTACACCGCCCCATGGGAGCACTGCGGACCAAAGTCCCGCGTTCTGTAGGCAAAAGGCCTGGTGCGGGACCTGATCGTGCTCGCGCACGCCGGCGGCGACACCTGGTCGGGCATGGCTACCGCGGAAATCGACGAGGAAGTCGGGTAGAGCGTCACAGCGTCACAGCGTCACGGTTACCCTACGTTATCCGACAAACGACAAATACAATTGTTCATGCTCCGCATGGTCGCATGCTACCTCCCGTAATACTTCAGTTACACAAAGGAGGCTGGCGTGCAACAGCGGCAGTCGCTATGGTTACTCGTCGACAAGGGGGTAGCTAACGAGGCTCGTCGTCTCGACACAGTGATCGCTCCTGCGCCAGCTATGTCGGTACCATGCGTGGTCAAGTGACGCGGTAACGCAGTGCCTCAGCCCTCGGCGTAACCGTAGGGGAGGGAGGTGATCTTATGTACAAGGGTTTTTGCGGGATTAAGCCCGAGCGCAAGTGCGAGCCCAAGCCCAAGCACAAGTGCGAGTGCGAGCACAAGTGCGAGTGCAAGTGCGAGCCCAAGCGCAAGTGTTAGTGCGGATCGAGCGGTGACGTAAGTTGCGTCGAAGCGACGGAGCCGATCAAGGTGGCTCCGTCGCTTCGACGTTGGTCCATTGTATCGTGGAGGTGATGCTTTAGCAAGCCCCCGTTCCGGCGGCTGTACGCCACATTGCGTGCGCCGGACAGCGGGTTCAACGTCATTGCGATTGCACCGGTCGTACCGCTGCGCGACCTCGTCCGTCGGTTCTGGCCCTACGCACGACCGCGCCGGCGTTGGGTGGTCGTCGCCTTGATTCTCACGCTGCTGCTGCCCGGGATCCAGACCGTCCAGGTGTGGCTGTTCAAGGCCCTGGTGGACGACGTTCTGGTGCCCAAGCACTTTTACCTGTTCTGGAAGATCGCGACCCTGTACCTGCTCTCGGCCCTCGTCGAGGCGGGGGTGACCTTCGCCGCCGACCTGGTTTCCGCCTGGTTGAGCGAGCGCTTCCTGCTCGATCTGCGCACCGACATGTTCCGGCACCTGCAGAAGGTATCGCTGGACTTCTACGAGCGGCGGCGCATCGGCGACCTGGTGTCCCGGCTCACCAACGACATAGCCGGCATTGAAAGCTTTCTCGTCTCGGGCCTCACCGACGCGGTTTCCTACCTCGTGCAGATTCTGGTATACGCCACCGCGCTGTTCGTCATCCAGTGGAAACTGGCCTCGGTGGCCCTAGTTTCGGCGCCGATGTTTTGGTTCACCGCGGGGCATTTCTCCCGACTCATCAAGAAGGCGTCGCGGGAGCGTCGCCGGCGCTCCGGGTCGTTGAGTGCGCTAGCTGAGGAGACGTTGGGCAATGCCGCCTTGATCCAGGCCTACAACCGGCAGGACTGGGAGGTCGCCCGCTTTCACCGTGAGGGTGAAGCAAAATACGCCGCCGAGATGGCGGGCGCCCGGCTCAACGCCTTGTACTTCCCGGTCGTGGACGTCATCGAGCTGCTGGGCGCCCTGTTCGTGATGGGCTTCGGCGCCTGGCAAATCGTGCATTCGGGCATGTCGATCGGTAGCTTTCTCGCTTTCTTGACTTTCCTCACGTTGCTGTTCAGCCCGATCCGCGGTCTGAGCAAACTAGCCACCTCCGTCTACTCCGCGACGGCCAGTGCGGAACGCGTCATCGACGTCATGGACGACCGGGCGACCATCGTGACGCCACCGGCCGCCACCGTGCTGTCCGATCCGGTCGGCGTGGTCGACGTTCGGGATGTCTCGTTCGCCTACCCGGGCAGCGAGCACGAGGCACTGCGCGCCGTGTCGCTCTCGGTCCGACCGGGCGAGGTACTGGCGCTGGTGGGCGCCAGCGG
This sequence comes from Frankiaceae bacterium, assembly GCA_017882835.1. GTDB lineage: Bacteria > Actinomycetota > Actinomycetes > JADGOU01 > JADGOU01 > JADGOU01. The sequence continues at coordinate 2,234 of JADGOU010000419.1, forward strand.
TGCCGGCAAGACGACCGTGACCAAGCTGCTGCTGCGCTTCTACGACCCCGACTCGGGTCAGATCTGCCTCGACGACGTCGACCTGCGCCACCTTGACCTCGCGTCGCTGCGGGAGAGCATCTCGGTGGTGCTGCAGGAGACGCTGGTGTTCGACGGCACCATCCGGGAGAACATCGCCTACGGCCGCGCAGATGCCACCGAGGACGACATCCAGGCGGCGGCCCGCGCGGCTGACGCCGACGACTTCATCACGGCTCTGCCCGCGGGCTACGACACCCGCGTCGGCGAACGCGGGCGGCGGCTCTCCGGCGGCCAGCGCCAGCGCATCGCCATCGCCCGGGCAATGGTGCGCGACGCCCCGGTACTCATCCTCGACGAACCCACCACCGGGCTGGACGCCGAGTCCGGCGAGCGCATCCTCGAGCCGCTCCGCCGGCTGATGTCCGGGCGCTCCACGATCGTTGTCTCGCACAACCTGCTGACCGCCCGGGAGGCAACGCAGATCCTCGTCTTCGACCAGGGCCGCATCGTCGAACGGGGGCGGCACCACGACCTGCTCCGTCGCGGTGGCGTCTACGCCCGGCTCTATCGGCTGTCCGGCCTGGCCGACCTCGAGGCGGCCGAGTCGATCGCGCCACCGACTGCGGTCGCCGCCGGCAGCGGCGTGCTGCACTTGGTTCCGTCACCAGCCGCGCCGGTGGGT
>JADGOU010000420.1 GCA_017882835.1 Frankiaceae bacterium
TTGGCGGTGCTGACCTCGGACTCGAGGTCAGCCAGCTCATCGTCGAAGGCACCGCCACCGTGATCGTCACCGGAGGCGAACGCAGCCTCGTCGAAGGGGTCCTGACTGGAGAGCACCCGTTCGGCGCGCTCCTTGTCGAACTCGCCGGTCCAGCTGCCGATCACCACGGTCGCGACCGCGTTGCCGGTGAAGTTCGTCACCGCCCGTGCCTCGCTCATGAACCGGTCGATCCCGACGATCAGGCCTACCCCGTCCAGGAGGTCTGGGCGGAACGACTGCAGGCCGCCGGCCAGGGTGGCCAGACCTGCGCCGCTGACCCCGGCGGCGCCCTTGGACGCGATGATCATGAAGATCATCAACGAGATCTGCTCACCGATCGCCATCGGCTTGCTCATCGCCTCGGCCACGTACAGGGAGGCCATCGTCAGATAGATCGCCGTGCCGTCCATGTTGAACGAGTACCCGGTCGGCACCACGATGCCCACGACCGGGCGCGAGACGCCGAGGTGCTCCATCTTTCCGATGAGCCGGGGCAGCGCGGTCTCAGACGATGACGTCGAGACGATGAGCAGGATCTCCCGGCCAAGATACTTCAGCAGCCGGAAGATCGAGATGCCGGTCGCGGCTCGCAGAACCGTGCCGAGCACCACGAAGATGAACAGTGCACAGGTGGCGTAGAACGCGAGCATCACCTTGCCGAGACTGAGCAGCGCGTCGGTGCCCGTCGCGCCGACCATGGCCGCCATGGCGCCGAACACCCCCACCGGTGCCACCCACATGACCATCGCGAGGACCTTGAAGACGAGCTTCTGCAGGTGTCCGACGCCGCGCAGCACCGGCACCCCTCGCTGGCCCATCGACTGCAGCGCGAAACCCACGAGCAACCCGACGAACAACGCCTGCAGCACCTTCCCTGCAGTGAGCGAGGAGACCAGCGTGTCGGGGATCAGGCTGAGCAGGAACTCGGGAAAAGTCTCCGCGCCCTTTCCTGTCGACTGGGCCTGCCCGCTCTTGGCCACCGCAGCGGTCAGGTGAAGTCCCGCACCAGGCTTGACGATGTTGCCGATGACGAGGCCGATGCCGAGGGCAAAGGTCGACATCACGGTGAAGTAGCCCAGGGCCATGCCGCCGACCTTGCCGACGCTGGCCGCCTTGCGGACCGATCCGATGCCGAGCACGATCGTGCAGAAGATGATCGGCGTGATCATCATCTTGATCAGGTTCACGAAACCGGTGCCGAGCGGCTTGAGCCCGACAGCGAACCCGTCCTTGCCCGGGAACGCGAAGCCGACCGCTATGCCGAGCAGCGCCGCCACGATCACTGCCATGTAGAGGTAGTGCGTCTTGTCGCGCGGGGCTGGCGGCGCGAACGGTGGGGAGCCTGCCGACATGGAACCCGGCGGCGACGCTGCTGCGGAGCTGGACATGTTGATCCTCCTGGATCTGACGAGTGATTTCCCATGACGGTGGCCCCGTTGCTGATGCTGGTCAACGTTGCGTTCATTGCGTTCGCGGGCGTATTCGGGTCACCCGCACAGTGGCGAGGCGGTGCAGTGGCGCAAGGCCACCCTGAACACGCTGCACACTGGTTCCATGTACCCCCGCCTGAACCCACGGGCCTGGAGCCTGGCGCGCCAGCTCTTTGCGCTGCAGGTGGTGGTTGTCACGATCGTGGTGCTGGCCGGCGGTGCGGCCGCCTACGTGCAGGCCCGCCAGCGCAGCCAGGACTCCACCGGCGACCGGGTGCTGGCCATCGCCCGGAGCGTCGCCGCGTCCCCGCTGGTGCGGTCCGCACTGACCGCACCCCTGGTGCGCCCCTCCGACACCTTGCAGCCGTACGCCGAACAGGTTCGCCGCGACACCGGTACCGACTTCGTCGTCGTGATGAACACCGACCGCACCCGCTACTCCCACCCCACCCCGAGCCTGATAGGCAAGCCGTTCATCGGCCATATCAGTGCCGCACTCGCCGGCGGCGTGGTGCTCGAGACGTATACCGGCACGCTCGGTCCGTCCGAGCGCGCGGTCGTGCCCGTGCGGGCCGACGGCGGAAAGGTACTCGGGCTGGTTGCGGTCGGCGTCACCCGCGACGCCCTGGCGCGCGACCTGGCCCGGCAGGTGCGCACGTTGCTGGCTGCCGCGATCGTTGCGCTCCTGCTGGCCGCGGCTGGTGCCGCCTTGATAGCGCGCCGCCTGCGCCGCCAGACCCACGGCCTGGGGCCCGACGAGCTTGCCCGTATGTACGAGTTCTACGACGCGGTGCTGCACGCGGTGCGCGAGGGGCTGGTGCTCCTCGATCTGCACGGGCGCCTGCTGCTGGCCAACGACGAAGCGCGTCGGCTGCTCGAGCTGCCGGCGGACTGGGCCGGGCGCCGGCTCGACGAGCTCGGGCTGCCGGCACCGATGACCGACGCCCTGAAAGGCGGCCGCAAGGTCGACGACGCCATCCATCTGACCTCGAACCGGGTGCTGGTGGTCAACCAGGCTCCGGCCCGCTGGGACGGTCGCGAGCTCGGCACCGTCCTGACACTGCGCGACCACACCGATCTGCAGGCACTGACCGGCGAGCTGGACTCGGCCCGCGGGCTTGCCGAGGCGCTGCGCTCCCAGGCCCACGAGGCGGCCAACCGGCTGCACACGGTGATCAGCCTGATCGAGCTGGGCCGCACCGAACAGGCGCTGACCTTCGCCACCGCTGAGCTGGCCCAGGCCCAGCAGCTCACCGACCTGGTCGTCAGCGCCGTCGACGAGCCGGTTCTGGCCGCGCTGCTGCTGGGCAAGGCCGCCGAGGCCAACGAGCGCGGCGTCGGGCTGGAGGTGGACCCGGCCAGCAATGTTCCCGAGAGCGTGATCCCCGCCCGCGACCTGGTCACCGTGGTCGGCAACCTGCTCGACAACGCCATCGACGCGGCCGCCGGGGCGCCGGGGCCGCG
>JADGOU010000421.1 GCA_017882835.1 Frankiaceae bacterium
TGAGCAGCCAGGCAGCAACGAGCAGCAGCCGAGGGCGACGCGGCCCGCCAGCGAACGCGATCGCCGTCCCTCCGCCCACCATGGGGCGCCACTATGCCGAAGCCGCTGCCGCAGCCGAAGCCGCTGCCGCAGCCGAAGCCGCTGCCGACTGAGACCAGGAATGGCGGCCCGCCGGCGACGCGGGAATACTTCTGTGCCTGAGATGCTTGCCGCAACCAAGCATGTTCGACGTACCAAACCTTGGAGACGAGATCATGATGGCCACTGTCGAGCGGTCTCGGCCGGCGGCTGGGAGGCCGGATATTGAGCTGGCCGGGCAGCTGGGCGCGGCGGTCTCGCGGCTGCTCCGGGTGGTGACCCGCGCGCGCGCCGCCGTCAACGACGGTGCCGACCCGATGGACGGTGGCACGTTTCCGCTGCTGGTCGCCTTGGGTGACGGCGGCTCGATGCGATCCGTTGACTTGGCCTCGGCCGTGTTCAGCGATCCCTCGACGGTGAGCCGGCAGGTCGCCCAGCTGGTCGGCCTGGGCTATGTCGAGCGTTCACCGGATCCGACCGATCGGCGCGCGTTCTCGCTGGCGCTGACCGACAGCGGCCGGGCCGCGCTGGAGCGTCGGCAACAGACTCGGGACGCCCACCTCGCTCAGATCACCATGTCGTGGTCGGGCTCGGATCGCCGCCGCTTGGCCGAGCTCGTCGACCGGCTCGCCACCGACTTGGCGAACGATATGCATCACCGCTGTGAGTCGAGCGGCAGCCGGCTCCTCCGACACTCTCAGGAGAGTGCATGACGGCCACCACCACCGCACGCACGAAGGCGGCCGCGCCCCTGGCACCCGGTCAGTTAACTCACCGGCAGATCCTGACAATCCTGTCGGGTCTGATGCTGGGCATGTTCTTGGCCGCGTTGGACCAGACCATCGTGGCGACGGCGATCCGAACTATCGGCGACGACCTGCACGGGCTGTCGGTGCAGGCCTGGGTCACCACGGCGTACCTGATCACCTCGACGATCTCGACCCCGCTCTATGGCAAGCTCTCCGACATCTACGGCCGCAAGCCGTTCTTCCTCGGCGCCATCACGATCTTCGTGGCCGGTTCGGCGCTGTGTGCCACGGCCACGTCGATGTACATGCTGGCGTTCTTCCGCGCCCTGCAGGGCATCGGTGCCGGTGGCTTGTTCTCGCTGGCGCTGGCGATCATCGGCGACATCGTCGCGCCGCGGGAACGGGCTCGCTATCAGGGCTACTTCCTGGCGGTCTTCGGTACGTCGAGTGTGCTCGGCCCCGTGATCGGCGGCTTCTTCGCCGGCGCCACCAGCATCTTGGGCATCACCGGATGGCGTTGGGTCTTCCTGGTCAACGTGCCGATCGGCATCCTGGCGCTCGTGGTCGTCTTCAAGGTCCTGCACCTACCGCACACCCGGCGCGAGCACCGGCTGGACTGGCAGGGCGCGCTCACGATCAGCATCGGACTGGTGCCGCTGCTGGTCGTCGCCGAGCAGGGCCGCGGTTGGGGCTGGGGCTCCCCGCGCGCGCTCGCCTGCTACGTCGTCGGGGTCATCGGCATCGGACTGTTCGTGTGGGCCGAGTCCCGGGGTGGCGAGGACGCACTCATCCCGCTGCGGTTCTTCCGCAACCGCACGTTCGCGTTGACGTCGTTGGTCGGCCTCATCGTGGGGATGGGCATGTTCGGCGGCATCGCCAGCCTGCCGCTGTACCTGCAGATCGTGCGGGGGGCCTCGCCGACGCAGGCAGGTCTGCAGCTCATTCCGCTCACCGGCGGCATCATGCTGACCTCGATCGTCTCCGGTCAGCTGATCTCGCGCACTGGGCGCTACAAGATCTATCCGCTGATCGGCGCCGCCCTGTTGGTTATTGGGATGCTGCTGCTGCACGGCGTCGGGGTGGACACGCCGTACTGGCAGACCGGGATCTACATGGCGGTATTCGGGGCCGGGCTGGGCAACATCATGCAGCCGACCGTGCTCGCCGTGCAGAACGCCATGCCGCCGCGCGACATCGGCGTGGCGACGTCGTCGGCGACCTTCTTCCGCCAAATGGGCGGCAGCCTCGGCGTCGCGGTTTTCCTTTCCATCTTGTTCAGCTCCGTCGGTGGCAACATCAAGTCGGCGTTTCAGGCCGCTGCCCGAACGCCGCAGTTCCAGGCGGCGCTGGCGAGCCCGGCGGTGCAGCAGAACCCGGCCAACCAGCCGGTTCTCGACGCGCTGCGCAGCGGCGGCAGCGTGAGCAGCTCCGCGGTGAACGACACCTCGTTCATCTCCCACCTCGACAAGGTGCTCGCTCGCCCGTTCCAGGTGGGATTCTCCCAGTCGATGGATCTGGTGTTCCTGGTCGCCGCCGGCGTGCTGGTCGTCGGCTTCGTGGCGCTGCTGTTCCTGCCTGAGATTCCGCTGCGGACGCAGTCCGGGATGGCGGCTGCACACGAACCTGGCGCTCCGACTGGGGAGCAGCCGGATGCCGCCGTGCTCGACGCCGGGGTGGAGGCACGGCCGGGCCAACACGGTGCCGACGTGGTGCCGGTATCGGCCGACGAACCCGGCGCCGAGGCGCTGCCAGATTGGGTGGACGGAGCCGCCGGCGGTAGTCGGGCGCCGACGTTGCAGCCGTTCGGGGTCACACTTGCCGAGAGCAATGGCAGCGGTGGAGTTCAGCAGCCGGTTTCGCGAGCCGCGTTGACCGGTGCCGTGTACCGCCCGGACGGCGCGCCCGTCCTCGCAGCGACCCTGACGCTGACCGACCTCGCCGGCCGGCAGGTCGCCCAAGCCGCGACGGCGGCCGACGGCAGCTACCAGCTTTCGCCTGGCACCGGCGGCACCTACCTGCTCATCTGTCTGGCCGAGGGCTACCAGCCGGCAGCCACGATGGTCGCGCTCGGTACCGCCGACGTCCGGCGCAACCTCG
>JADGOU010000422.1 GCA_017882835.1 Frankiaceae bacterium
GCAGCGTCAGGCAGCCATCTGGTGGTGGTTGATGGGGTGGGTGGCGTACTGGCGGCCGTGGGGGTCGGTCCAGGTGCACTTGCCGTCGCTGGTCATGGTCAGGGTCCAGCCGGCGTCGTGTTTGACGCGGTGGTGGTGTTTGCACAGGGCGGCGAGGTTCCAGATGGCGGTGGGTCCGCCGCGGGAGTAAGGGATGACGTGGTCGGGTTCGCACCGTTTGGCGTTGCGCCGGCAGCCGGGGAATCGGCAGGTGCCGTCGCGCTTCTGGACGAACCGGCGCATCGCCGGGTTGGGGAGGTATTCCTGGATGCTGGTCTCGATGACCACCCCGGTGCGTTCGTCGAGCAGGACCCGGGCGATGCGGGTGTCGAACTTGCTCAGGATCCCGGCGACGACGTCGCCGCCGATCACCCCGATGCCGGGGATCTCGTAGCCCATGGCGCAGATCTGCGCCCAGGTCGGCTCGACCATCGGGTTCGGGTCCGGCATCGGCTGGCCGAAGTCGTTGGTGTTCGCCAATGAGCTCAGCAGGCGCGACGGGTTCAGCTGACCCGACGTGGCGCCCGCGCAGCCGCCGGCACCTGACCGGTCCCCACCGGCGCCCGCAGGTGCGGCGCCGGCACCGGTATCAACGCCCGTCCCCGAGGCCGCGCAGTTGCCCGGGTTGCCCGGGTTGCCCGGGTTGCCTGGGTTGCCTGCGCGAACGATCAGGTCGCGTTCGAGGCTGCCATCGGGTTCGTCCACGGTCGCGGTCTGGACCGGGATCATCAAGGTGACCGTGGTGGTCACGGCCACGTTGGTCAGCATCAGATCCACCAGGGCGTCGGCCCGGCACTGCTCCAGGGTCCGGGTCGGGTCGTCTCCGCGCATCCGGTGGGCCAGGTCGTCGATCGCGGCCCAGCACGCCGCGGAGTCCGCCGCCGGCAGCGACGCCACCCAGGTCGTCAGGCCCGGCACCCGGGAGGGGTAGGCCTGCACGAACCGGTCCAGGCGTTCCTTGGCGGCCTTGATCCGCACCGCGTCCGCGTCGATGCGGGCCAACACCCGCCGGACCCGCTTGGTGACCGCCCCGGGTGCCTCGGACAGCACCGCAGGGAAGATCAGCTCCTCGACCGCAGCGCACGACTGGGCGCTGGCTTCGGACAGCTCGGTGGCGATGATGGTGGCCCGCCAGGAGTCCAGGTCCCCGGCGCTCATCGCCGCCAACGTGCGCGGCAGTCGTGACGCCAGGGCGGCGGCGGTCTCCACCTTGCGGCTGGCCGCGACCGAACCCATCGCCAGCATCGGCCCGAAACAGTCCGACGCGAACTCGCTCACATGACCGACCCCGTGATCCACATCAACCCAGGCACCGCAGGCGTCCTGTTCCTGCTCCCGGCCGGCGTACTGGGCAACCCGGAGCGCCTGCACCGCGCACGCCGCGTTGATCACCCGCTGCGCGCCGTCAACTTCAGCGGCGAGGTCCACCGAAGGCAGGTACGCGGCCCCTGCCTGGGCGTCCTCGAAGGCCTCACGCATCAGTGTGAGGGCCTGCGAGAACTTGTCGAACATGTGTTCTAGTGTAACTGATACAACCGCGAACCGGAACCCTTATCCACAACGAAAGCTATTGCAGCGCAGGCATATTCACGGACCTTCGCGGGCGAGCTGGTTTCTCGCATCTCGTACAACGGAAGTTAGCGAAGGTTCAGCGCGAGCACCATTTCGTACCGGTACAACGCTGGGTTGCTCGGCATCGGCTTCCGACCTCCCGTGACCTCAAAGCCGTGACCTTCGTAGAGCCGACGAGCTGACTCGTTGCCTTCCGCCACCCACAGCCTCAGCCGATCGCTGCCCTCTGACCCGGCCCAGTCGACGACAGAGCTCACCAGCTTCGAGGCGGTGTCCCGGCCGCGCCAGGCTGGCTCCACCCACATCGCCACAAGCTTGCGCTCCGCGTCTGATCCCCCGGAAACACCGGCCGCCATACCAACCGGCGACTCGCCGACGAGCGCCATGAACAGCCCTGCCGAACGAGTCCACGCGCGCCAGTGGTCCTCGTCGAAATCCTGCTCACGCCGCAGGCTCGACCCGAAAGCCGCCGGCGCCTCCGCCAGGGCAGCAAGCCGGACATCCCTCAGCTCCCTCCAGTTGTCCCCGGTCACCCGGATAACCACAACCTCCTGGTCGGCCGTTGACGCCCGCGACTCTCCCTCGCTCATGATGCCCATTGTGTCGAGCCGCCTTGCGAACCCCATCAACAGTCTCAGCACCAGGGTGAGGTGCCGGACTGCGGGTCGGAGGTCGGTGATGTCGCATTCTCGCTAGTGCGAGACGCCGGCACGAGGCATGCTGAGGGATATGCACAGGGACACCGAAGCCTGCGAGCGCGCCATACAGTCCAGGGACGCGCGTTTCGACGGGTGGTTCTTCTGCGCCGTGGTGACCACCGGCATCTACTGTCGCCCGAGCTGCCCGGCTCGGCCGCATCGCAAGAACCTGCGCTTCTACCCCAGCGCGGCAGCGGCGCAGCAGGCAGGTTTCCGGGCCTGCAAGCGTTGCCGCCCCGACGCCAGCCCCGGATCGCCGGAGTGGAACGTGCGCTCGGATCTGATTGCGCGAGCCATGCGGCTGATCGCGGACGGTGTCGTTGACCGTGAGGGTGTGACCGGTTTGGCCGGCCGTCTCGGCTATAGCGTGCGCCAGATCCAACGTGAGCTCAGCGCCGAGGTAGGAGCCGGCCCCCTTGCCCTGGCCAGGGCCCAAAGGGCGCAGACCGCAAGGGTTCTTCTCGAAACCAGCACGCTGCCCATGAGCGATGTCGCCTTCGCTGCGGGGTTCGCCAGCATTCGCACCTTCAACGACACAGTCCGTGAAATATTTGCGCAGTCACCGACGGAGCTGCGCGACGGAGTTGCGCGCGGGGGTGCTCAACAGGCCGGA
>JADGOU010000423.1 GCA_017882835.1 Frankiaceae bacterium
AGCTCGCACACGTAGACGACCTCGAACTCGTCGGTGTAGAGCGAGCCGACGCTGTCCTCGTTGCACACCGGGAAGCCTTCGCTGTCGCGCTCCTCGGTGGCCACGAGAGAAACTGTACAGGGTCCCCGTGACTCTCGGCGGCACCGCCGTCGTAGAGCACGTCGGCTCGCTGCTTCGACCACGTGTCCTGGTTCCGGGCGCACCGGATCGCCAACCCCTCGGTGCTGATCATCTCCAAGCCGGGGGTGGGGAAGTCGACGCTGAGCAGCGAGCTGATGCTGTGGCTGGCCGAGCTCGGCTACGTGCCGCTGATCCCCGGCGACACCAAGCCCGACTACGTGGAGCTGACCCGCGGCTCGGCGGGGAGCACCGCATGGTGGCCCGCGCCGGCGGCGCGGCGCTGAACCCGTGCGACCCGGGCGGGATGGCCGCCGGGGCGGTGCTGCTGGCCGAGGCGATCGGCCGGGCCGTCGTGGGCATCTCCTCCCTAGTTGAGCTGGGCCGCCGTGGGCCGGTCGCCGACTACGAGGAGGCCGCGCTGGCCGCCGGCCTGCTGCTGCCCTACGACCGGCCGGCGCGGGGCGGAGCCGCTGCTGGCCGACGTGGTCGCGCTGTCAATATGGTCGATCTCGGTGAGGACGCGAGTAGCCCGGTCGAACGTCGTCTCCGCGACCACCGTCGCTGACGGCTCCACCGCTGCTTGGACGACGCGACGGTGTGGTAGCGGAACCAATGGAGTTCTGGCCGACATTGGCAAGAGACGCAGCGACGTCGTGACGATGACGAATCAGCTCGGCTCAGTTCGGCGCATCCCGGTGTACACGCGAGGCCATGGGGTGCGGTGTTCAGCCGCGGCGACGGGGGGGTTCCCAGGAGTTCAGTGAGCCACCCATTGGCCCCTTTGGGGCCTACGAGTACTCGCCCCAACCCCGCGCACCGCGATGCGCGACGTCAAGCCCGGCGGTGAAGAGGCCAGTCGCGGGGGTCACCAAGCTGCTCGGCATCGCCGCCGCCCCGACGTCGCCCTTGTGGTTTGCGTCTGAGTTCGCGATAGAGATCGGCGTGTCTATCAGACAACATCCGACGGGTTCTCCGACCTCTACCGGAGGATCTGATCATGTCCGAACTCGACCGTGGGACCGACCCCGGGAGACGCCGCACCAAGCGGTTCCTGTCTCCCTCGCTGAAGTACGAGATCTGGTTGCGGCTGGTCCGTCAGGAGGTGACGATCGCCGAGGCCGCAGCCGCCGAACACGTCGACCGGTCCACGATCATGCGGATCCGCACCGTCGCGAAGGAGGGTGCGCTGGCGGCGCTGGCCGCGTCCAAACCCGGCGTGCAGGCCCGGGAGCGGGACTACGAACTCGAGCTGGCCAAGGCCGAGGTGGCCCGGCTGTCCGAGACGGTCAAGGAGATGGCCGTCAAGCTGATGTTGGTCCAGGGAAAAGGCGGGTGGGGCTGAGTGGCCGGGTCCCGCACCGGGTCGACGCGGCCACCAAGGCCGGGCTGCTCGACCTGCTCGATGAGGCGGTCGACGCGGGCTGGCCGCTGCGCCGGGCCTGCCACGAACTTGAGCTCGGCGAGGTTCGGGCGCACCGCTGGCTGGCCCGTCGGGCCCGCGGGCAGCTGGCCGACAACGACCCTGGCGGGTCACCGATGCACGGGCTGCTCGCCGAGGAGGCCGCCGCGATCCTGGACCTGTTCGACGAGTGGGGCGAGACCGACCGGTCCCACCGCAAGCTCGCCCACCGCGGCTCCTACCTGGGCCGGTGCTGGGTGTCGCCGTCCAGCGTGCGGCGGGTGCTTTTCCTTGCTGACAAGCACTTTCGGCCGCTACCGCGTCCGGGCCGGTCGGTTCGCAAGCTGTTCCCCGACTGGGTCGAGTACACCCCGAACTCGATCTGGATCTACGATACGACGCACTTCCCGGCGGCCGGGATGGCGGTGCTCATCATCGAGGACCTGGTCTCCCGTAAGTGGCTCACCGAGGTCGTCTCCGTGGAGGAGACCAGCACCCAGGTCGAGCTGGGTTTCACCGCCGCCCTGCAGGCCGAGGGTCTGCTGGCGCGGGTCGAAGCCCGCCACGACGACGGCCGGGTCGACCTCACCGTGGAGGATGAGACCCGCCCGATCCTGCTCGCCGTCTCCGACAACGGGCCGCAGATGACCTCCGGCTCGACCCGGGAGTTCCTCGCCCTGTGCGCGATCGCCCAGCACTTCGGCCGGCCACACACCCCCACCGACCAGGCCTGGATCGAAAGCCTCAACGGGCACGTCAAGGCCGAGTACCCGCACCTGCTCGCGATCCGCGACCCGGCCACGCTGCGCGCCGAACTCGCCGCCACTCGGGCGAAGTACAACGCGGTACGGCTCCACGCCGGCGTCGGATACGTCACGCCCAACGACGAACACGAAGGGCGCGGTGAGGCCATCCGCAAAGCCCGCCAGGCCGGCCTGGAACAGGCCCGGCTCCACCGGCTTGCCTGGCACCGCCAGCACCGGCAGGATCGACCCATCCAGGAACCCCACGATGTTGGCTAATAGAACGCGATCTTGTATCGCAGAGTCAGACACACGTCAACCACGGCAGCACCAGCAGCCGGGGCCGGCCCGCCGGTCACGTCTGGCTGGTCCGGCTCCGGCGCGGTCCGCAACAGGCCATCGTCGCCGTCGGCCTCGGCAAGCCCTCCGCGGACTACCTGGCCGCCCAGATTCGCGACGTCATCGACCCCCTACCCCTGGCCACCCCAGCGCGCATCCGGTAGAACAAGCAACCGCGGGCCAGTAGGGAATTACGTGACGCCCCGGCCAGGGAATTACGTGACGGTTGACAGAAGCGGTCCCGGGCTGCGCACGACAGCGCAGCGGACCCGAACCCGACCAGCGCGACCCACTCGCCGTCCAGGACCGCGA
>JADGOU010000424.1 GCA_017882835.1 Frankiaceae bacterium
GGGAGCGCAGCTCAGCCGGCCAGGGAGCGCAGCTCAGCCGGCCAGGGAGCGCAGCTCAGCCGGCCAGGGAGCGCAGCTCAGCCGGCCAGGGAGCGCAGCACGTAGGGCAGGATGCCGCCGTGGCGGTAGTAGTCCGCCTCCCCCGGCGTGTCGATCCGCACTGTCGCCACAAAGGACTTCTCGTCCGCCCGCACCATGACCTCCCGCGGGATCTCTCCGCCGCCGGCGAGCCCGGCGATCTCGAAGGTCTCGTGGCCGGTCAGTCCCAGGCTCGCCACCGAGTCGCCGTCGCGGAACTGCAGCGGCAGCACGCCCATCCCGATCAGGTTCGAGCGGTGGATGCGCTCGTAGGACTGCGCGATCACCGCCCGGACGCCCAGCAGCGCGGTGCCCTTCGCCGCCCAGTCGCGGGAGGAACCCGAGCCGTACTCCGTGCCGGCGAGCACCACCAGCGGCACGCCGTCCGCGGCGTAGTGCTGGGCGGCGTCGTAGATGAACGTCTGCTCACCGTCCGGCAGGTGCAGCGTGACCCCCCCCTCGGTGCCCGGCGCCAGCTGGTTGCGCAGCCGGATATTGGCGAAGGTGCCTCGGATCATCACCTCGTGGTTGCCGCGCCGCGAGCCATAGGAGTTGAAGTCCTTGGGGGCCACGCCGTGCTCGCTCAGGTAGCGCCCGGCCGGGCCGTCCCGCTTGATCGCGCCGGCGGGTGAGATGTGGTCGGTGGTCACCGAGTCACCGAGCATCGCCAGCACCCGGGCACCGGCGATGTCGGTCAGCGGCGCCGGTTCGGCCGGCAACCCGTCGAAGTACGGCGGCCGCCGGACGTAGGTGGACTCAGGATCCCAGGCGAACGTGTCCCCACCCGGCACGTCGAGGCCCTGCCAGTTGGCGTCGCCGGCAAACACGTCGGCGTAGTCCTCGCTGTACATCTCGGTGCGGATCGCCTGACCAATGGTCGCGTCCACGTCCCGGCTGCTCGGCCATAGGTCGCGCAGGTAGACCGGCTGGCCGGCCGGGTCGGTGCCCAGCGGCTCGGTGGTCAGGTCGAGGTCCATCGTCCCGGCCAAGGCGTAGGCGATCACCAGTGGCGGCGAGGCCAGGTAGTTCATCTTCACGTCCGGGTTGATCCGGCCCTCGAAGTTGCGGTTGCCGGACAGCACGGACACCGCGGCCAGGTCGGCGTCGTTGACCGCGGCGCTGACCGCCGCCGGCAAGGGGCCGGAGTTGCCGATGCACGTCGTACAGCCGTAGCCGACGAGGTTGAAGCCCAACTTGTCCAGGTACGGCGTCAAGCCGGCGCGCTCGTAGTAGTCCATGACCACCTTCGAGCCCGGCGCCAACGTGGTCTTCACCCACGGCTTGGAGGTCAGGCCGCGCTCGACGGCGTTCTTGGCCAGCAGCGCCGCTGCGATCATCACCGACGGGTTGGAGGTGTTCGTGCAGCTGGTGATCGCCGCAATGACGACCGCGCCGTGGTCGAGCTCGACCTGGGCGCCGTTGTCCAGCGTCACCGGGGTCGGGTTGCTCGGCCGGTCGACGCCGTCGCCAGCAGGCACGGGCACGTTGGGCCGGTCGGCCGGCGAGTCGGTCGGCGTCGCCGGTGAGTCGCTGGCCGGGAACGACTCCGCCGAGGCCTGGTCGACACTTGGCCCGTCGTGCTTGGGATCGTCTGGGACGTAGTTAGCCAGGACGGCGCGGAAGCCCGCCTTGGCCTCGGACAGGGCGACCCGGTCCTGCGGCCGCTTCGGCCCGGCCAGCGACGGCACGATCGAGCCTAGGTCGAGTTCCAGGGTCTGCGAGAAGACCGGCTCGGCGGCCGGGTCGTGGAAGAGCCCCTGGGACTTGGCATAGGCCTCCACCAGTGCCACCAGCTGCGCCGGCCGGCCGGTGAAGCGCAGGTAGCTCAGCGTCTCGTCGTCGATGGGGAAGATCGCGCAGGTCGAGCCGTACTCCGGGCTCATGTTGCCGATGGTCGCCCGGTTGGCCAGCGGCACGTTGGCGACACCGGGGCCGTAGAACTCGACGAACTTCCCGACCACGCCGGTACGGCGCAACATCTCGGTGACGGTCAGCACCAGGTCCGTTGCAGTGGCGCCCTCGGGCAGCTCGCCGTGCAGCTTGCAGCCCACCACCTGCGGGATCAGCATGCTCACCGGCTGGCCCAGCATGGCGGCTTCGGCCTCGATCCCACCGACGCCCCAGCCAAGCACCCCTAGGCCGTTGACCATCGTGGTGTGCGAGTCGGTGCCTACCAGCGTGTCCGGGTAGGCGACGCCGTCACGGGCGAACACCGTGCGGGCCAGGTGCTCGAGGTTGACCTGGTGCACGATGCCGGTGTTTGGCGGCACGACCTTGAAGTTGTCGAAGGCCTCCTGTCCCCAGCGCAGGAACTGGTAGCGCTCCCGGTTGCGGCCGAACTCGATCTCGGCGTTGCGGACGAAGGCATCCGGCGTACCAAAGACGTCGGCGATGATCGAGTGGTCGATTACCAGCTCGGCCGGCGCCAGCGGGTTGATCTTCGCTGGGTCGCCGCCGAGCGCGACCATGGCCTCACGCATCGCGGCCAGGTCGACAACGCACGGTACGCCGGTGAAGTCCTGCATCAGCACCCGTGCGGGCGTGAACTGGATCTCCGTCGACGGGGTGGCGTGCGCGTCCCACGACGCCAGCGCTCGGATGTGGTCGGCGGTGATATTGGCGCCGTCCTCGGTACGGAGCAGGTTCTCCAGCAGAATCTTCAGGCTGTACGGCAGCCGGTCGGCACCATCGACCCGGTCAAGGGCGTAGATGGCGTACGACGTGTCGCCGACCCGAAGATCCCGCCGGGCACCGAAGCTGTCCTGGGTCACGGTGGCCTCCTGTTGGCTGCGGCCCTCGCGGCCGACCGGGGCTCATCCTGCCCCGTCTCCGGC
>JADGOU010000065.1 GCA_017882835.1 Frankiaceae bacterium
CGCCGCGGCACAACTTCATCACCATCCCGCGGATCCGCTCGGAGCGGCCGGCCTTCGACCTGCACTACCCGCACGTGGCCGCCGGGGTCGAGCAACCGGCAACGCCTGAACTGCGCTGACGGCGCGCACCCGCCGACGGGCATTACCCATCGGCGGGTAACCCCTACGCTGCCGGTATGCGGACCCGGCTGTACCGCGACGGCGCCCTCGCCGCCGCGGACTTCCCCCCGGCGGAGGTGTCCGACCACCTTGCGCAGCCGGCTTCCGTCGTCTGGCTGGACCTGTGCAACCCCAGCGCGGACGATCTGGACCTGGTCGCCGACGAGCTCGACCTGCACGATCTCGCCATCGAAGACGCGCTGACCGCCCGGCAGCGGCCCAAGCTCGACCACTACGGCGGCCATCTTTTCCTCAACGCCTACGCGGCTCACCTGAACTCGGCCACTGGCGAGCTGACCACGAGCGAGGTCTCCGCCTTCGTCACCAGCCAGGCCCTGGTCACCGTGCGCAAGGACGACGGTTTCGACATGTCCGCCGTGTTGGCGCGCTGGGACGAAAGCCCGGAGCTGGCCCGGTACGGCGTCGGTTTCCTGCTCTACGGCCTGCTCGACTTCGTCATCGACGGGCACTTTCAGGTGGTGGAGAGCCTGGACGAGGAGATCGAGGGGCTCGAGGACCTGTTGTTCGATCCCCGGCCGCGGTCGACCGAGGTCCAGCGCCGCTCGTTTGAGCTGCGCAAGTCCCTGGTCGTGCTGCGACGCATCGTGCTGCCGATGCGCGAAGTGGTGAACGCGCTGATGCGCCGCGATCTGCACGTCGTCTCGGAACCGATGATGCCCTACTACCAGGACGTCTACGACCACGTGCTGCGGGCGACCGAGTGGACGGAGTCGCTGCGCGACCTGGTGACGACGATCCTGGAAACCCATCTGACCATCCAGGGCAACCGCCTCAACGAGATCATGAAGAAGCTGACCGCCTGGGCAGCGATCATCGCCGTGCCCACGGCCGTCACCGGCTACTTCGGGCAGAACGTGCCGTATCCGGGCTTCGGCAAGCCCTGGGGTGTCGTGTTGTCGCTGGGCATCATCGTCGGAATGGCGGCCGTGCTCTATGCCGCCTTTCGTCGCCGCGAGTGGCTGTAGGGGGGCGGCATGCAACTTCCTGAACCGGTGGATCGGGCTGACGGAGCTCTGGCGGACCCGACCGAGATCGCCCGTCGCTGCGCCGAGGTCATGTACGCCGACGACCTGGCCTCGCGCCATCTCGGCATCCGGATCACCGACGTCACCCCCGGTCGGGCGGTGGCCACCATGGTCGTGACCGAGGAGATGACCAACGGCCATGGGATTTGTCACGGCGGCTATGTGTTCCTGCTCGCCGATACGGCATTTGCCTTCGCCTGCAACACCTACGACCGGGTCACCGTGACTGCGGCCGCGGATGTCGTGTTCCTGGCCCCGACCCGCCTCGGCGACGAGTTGGCTGCGGAAGGATTGGAGCGGCAGCGGTTCGGCCGCAGTGGCATCTACGACGTCACTGTCCGGCGGGCCGACGGGTCGGTGGTGGCCGAGTTTCGCGGCAACAGCCGCGCGATCGGCGGTTCGCTGCTGTTCGCCGACACCGGATCAGGTGAAGGGACCCGGTCATGACCGACCTGCGAGAGGCCTACCTCGTCACCGGCGTACGGACTCCGATCGGCCGGTACGGCGGGGCGCTCGCCACCGTGCGCCCCGACGACCTGGCCGCGCACGTGATCCGCGCCCTGACCGAACGGCTGCCCACCGTCGACTGGGCGGCGATCGACGACGTGGTTCTCGGTTGTGCGAACCAGGCCGGGGAGGACAACCGCAACGTGGCGCGGATGGCGACGTTGCTCGCCGGCCTGCCAGAGACCGTTTCTGCCAGCACGGTCAACCGGCTCTGCGGCTCCGGACTGGACGCGATGGCCATCGGCGCCCGCGCGATCCGCACCGGCGAGGCGGAGCTCGTCATCGCCGGCGGCGTGGAGAGCATGAGCCGGGCGCCGTTCGTCATGGGCAAGGCGGAGTCGGCCTTCGCCCGCCAGGCCGAGATCTTCGACACCACGCTGGGCTGGCGATTCGTCAACCCGCGGCTGAAGGAGCGCTACGGCACCGACACCATGACCGGGACGGCCGAGAACGTGGCGGTGGAGTACGACGTCAGCCGCGCCGACCAGGACCTGTTCGCGCTGCGGTCGCAGGAGCGGGCCGCAAAGGCCGCGGCGAACGGGCGCTTTGCCGAGGAGATCGCGCCGGTGGAGGTGCCGGGGCGGAAGCGGGGCGAGACCGGCGTCGTGGACCGCGACGAGCACCCGCGTCCAACCACGATCGAGAAGTTGGCGGCGCTGCCGACGCCATTCCGCGAGGGCGGCTCCATCACGGCCGGCAACGCCTCCGGGGTGAACGACGGGGCGGCGGCGCTGCTGCTGGCCTCGGCGGCCGCGGTGGCGCGCCACGGGCTGACACCGCTGGCCCGGGTTGCTGGCGCGGCCGCGGCCGGCGTGCCGCCCCGGATCATGGGCATCGGGCCGGTGCCGGCCACCCGCAAGCTGCTGGGTAGGGCCGGGATTGGCATCAGCGACCTCGATGTGGTCGAGCTGAACGAGGCCTTCGCCGCCCAGTCACTCGCCGTATTGCGGCAGCTCGGGCTGCCCGATGACGCCGAGCATGTCAACCCCAACGGCGGCGCCATCGCGCTCGGGCACCCGCTCGGCATGAGCGGCGCCCGACTCGCCCTAACCGCGGCAGTTGAGCTAAAGGCCCGCGGGGGACGCCGTGCCTTGTGCACTATGTGCATCGGGGTCGGTCAGGGCATTGCACTGCTCCTGGAAGCTCCCTGAGTCATCAAGCGTGCTGAGCAGATCGCCAGCGCGCCGAACCGGGAGGCCGCCATGCTGGACCTGAGCCCCAAGCCCGGGGACCTGGATCCCATCGAGACGGCCTCCCGGGACGAGTTGGCGGCGTTGCAGCTGGAGCGGTTGCAGTGGACGCTGCGGCACGCCTACGACAACGTCGGCTTCTACCGGACCTCCTTCGACCGCCATGGCGTCCATCCCGACGACTGCCGGACCCTGGCCGACCTGGCGCGCTTTCCGTTCACCGCGAAGAACGACCTGCGCGACAACTACCCGTTCGGGATGTTCGCCGTACCGACCGAGCGGGTGGCCCGGATCCATGCCTCCAGCGGAACGACCGGCCAGGCCACCGTCGTCGGGTACACCAGCCGTGACATTGACACCTGGGCCGAGGTGGTGGCCCGGTCGATCCGGGCGTCGGGTGGGCGAGCGGGGGACAAGGTGCACGTGGCCTATGGTTACGGCCTGTTCACCGGGGGGCTGGGCGCGCACTACGGCGCGGAGAAGCTGGGCTGCACGGTCATTCCAGTGTCCGGCGGCATGACCGAGCGACAGGTCACGCTGATCCAGGACTTCCGGCCGGACATCATCATGGTTACCCCGTCGTACATGCTGGCGCTGCTGGACGAGTTCGACCGGCGCGGGATCGATGCCACCAAGACCTCGCTCAAGGTCGGAGTCTTCGGCGCGGAGCCGTGGACCGATGTCATGCGCCACGAGATCGAGGCGCGGCTGGACATGCACGCGGTCGACATCTACGGGTTGTCGGAGGTGATGGGACCCGGCATCGCCAACGAGTGCGTGGAGACCAAGGACGGCTTGCACATCTGGGAGGACCACTTCTACCCGGAGATCGTGGACCCACTGGGCGACGCCGTGCAGTCGGACGGCCAAGCCGGCGAGCTGGTCTTCACGACGTTGACGAAGGAGGCCATGCCGGTCATTCGCTACCGCACTCGTGACCTGACCCGGCTGTTACCCGGCACCGCCCGAACCATGCGCCGGATGGAGAAGATCACCGGCCGCAGCGACGACATGATCATCCTGCGCGGCGTCAACCTGTTCCCGACCCAGGTCGAGGAGCTCATCCTGCGTACGCCGGGACTGGCGCCGCACTTCCAGCTGGTGCTGTCCCGGCCGGCCCGGCTGGACGAGATGACCGTGCGGGTGGAGGCGCGCCCGGCGGACTTCACCGCGCAGCGTCGGGAGGAGCTGAGTGCGCAGCTCACCCGCGTAATCAAGCAGAACATCGGCGTCAGCAGCACCGTGGACGTCGTGGAGCCGGGCACGCTGGAGCGCTCACTGGGCAAGGCGCAGCGCATCCGCGACCTCCGCCCCAAGGACTGACCGCACGCGTCGAGGGCTACGGTCGATCGATGCCTGACCGGCCGCAGCCCGGCACCAGGGACCGCCCCATCGCCGACGTGGCGGTCGTCGTCTCGGTGCTGACCGGCACAAATGTGGCGGCGTACTTCGCCCCCGGGTCACTGCAAACGCTGATCGTCCCGCTGGGGGCGGTCGTGCTCGTCGTATTGGGTCGGCATTCCGGTCTGTCTTGGGACGACATCGGGCTCGGGCGCAGGCATTGGTGGTCCGGTGCCGGGTACGGCGGGGCCGCGGCCGGTGTGGTGGTGGGTGCTGTCGCCGTAGGAGCGTTGCTGCCCGGCACCCGGGCGGTGTTCCTCGACGAGCGCTACCACAACAACTTCGGGGCGGCGTTGCTGCTGGCTCTCGTGTCGATCCCGTTGCAAACGGTCGTTCCCGAGGAGCTGGCCTTCCGCGGCGTGCTGCTGGCGACTCTGGCACGCAGTTGGGGCACCGCAGCCGCGGCTGTCGTCTCATCAGCGTTGTTCGGACTCTGGCACATCTCCTCCTCGCTGGGGCTGGCGGCGGCGCATGAGAACGTCAGCGGGCAGCTGGGTGGCGGGATGACAACCCAGGTCCTGGGGGTCGTTGGCTCGGTGCTCGCCACCGCTGCGGCCGGACTGGTCTTCTGCGCGCTGCGACGGCGCAGCGGCAGCCTGCTCGCGCCCATCGGGCTGCATTGGGCGCTTAACGGCGCGGCCGTGCTGGCGGCAGCAATCCTCTGGTCGTCGACGGGACGGTAGCGGCGCTGTTCTCGGCCTGGGCGCAGATCCGGGTGCACTGCTATGTTCCAGCTCTTGTGCATGAGATTACTGGGCGCGACAGCCGGGCCGCCTTCACTCGTCGCGGACGGGATGCAATGAACGGTCCCGCTGAGTTCGGTGGCTAACCCGGCGACGCCACCACCGACGTCCTCCGGCGACGTCGTCCGTAGGCCTGACCGGCGGCGGTGGCTCCTTCCGGCGGCAGGTGTGGTGATCGCCCTGGTTGCTGGTGGGGTCGGTGGCGTGGTCGTGCACCAGACCAGTAGCTCAGTCAGGGTGAGCGGCTGCTCGGCTTCCACGATCGCCGACGCAGTCCTACCGTCCGTGGTCACGATCGCGGTGCGCAACGGGGCGTCGAGCGGCAGCGGAAGCGGGGAAACGCTCCACGCCAACGGGTACATCCTCACCAACGACCACGTCATCGCGGCAGGGGCAAATGGCGGCGTCATCACCGTCGTGTTCAGCAGCGGGCGGCAGGAACAGGCAGCCCTGGTCGGCCGCTCCACCCGACTGGACCTGGCCGTACTTCGAGTGACGAGCGCCGACCGGCTGCCCACAATCGCGCTCGGTCGCGCCGAACAACTGCGCGTGGCGGCGGTCACTGCATGACCTGCCCGCTGAGCCGCGATGCGGTGGACTTCTGACCTGATCTGACCGTGGTTGCTGCCCTGTGCTTGGGGGTGACCTTAAATCGAGGGTGCATGTGCAATGTGCAGCATCCGTTTGACATCTGGGGCCATCTTTGGCGCCGTACTGTCGCCGACGACCGTCGTAGCAAGCGGGGATCATTGCGACCCGGGTATCTCAATTCGATGAGGTTGACCCAGTCCGAGGTCGCGGAGGACACCTGACGGTCGGCACTGAATGCCCGTCCGATGCGCTGATCGACACTGCCGTCTTTCCCGGCATGGCGCACGGGCCGGAGCTCGTTGTCCTCGGCGTCCGCGGACTGGGTCACGACCCCCGGATGGAGGATAGTGAGCCGATGCCCAGTGACGCCGTGTTCGTGCACGGCACGTGGCCGGGCGATTCAGGAGCTGGCCAAGTGACCAGGACGGTGCTGATCGTTTGAATCGATTGATTCGCCCGGATGTGCTCCGGCGAGAGGCCGGACCGTTGGGTCGACGGACCACTAGTCGCCGCTGGGCGTGCTCGCGGTCAGCTCGCGGTCATGGTGGCTGTCCACCGGAGCGCTGGTTTCCGCCCTCGCGGCGCTCGTGGCGGCGACCGGAAGGGTGCTCCCGCTGGCGTGGCCGTCCTAAGTCTCAACAAAAGGACGAATTGCGCCGGATTACCGGTGAGAGAGTCGGCGTCCGCCGTCCGCGGCCCACTGGGCGCGCAGGCTGCGCCGTATCGACGCCGTTGTCCGGATCTGCAGCACGACGCCGGCAGCCGCCACCACGACGTAGAGGATCCACCAGCCGGGTGACTGCTGGATCTGTTGGATCACCCTGGTGCTGCCGACGTCGGCAGTGTTGAGCGATCCCGCGACCAACATGCACCCGGCGACAAGCGTGGCAGCGCCGGCCATTGCGGTCAGTACGACGAGCAGAATCATGGGGAGATCAGCGAGGATGGCCAGAACGGCCAATGCCAACCCGGCGAGAACGCCAACCACGATGACAACCCAGGTCCAGGTGACGTTGAGCGCCACCATGAGGGTCGCGCCGAGGACAAATCCGGTCGCCGCCATGGCCAGAACGACCGAAACCTCGTAGTAAGCATATGCGAGGACGGCGAACAGCAGCCCGACCGCGATGCCGACCACCCAGGACAGCGCACCGACCAGAAACCGACTATTGCTGAATCCGTTGACCAGCCCCGCACCGAGCAGGAAACCGGCGAAGGCTCCCCAGACTGGGATCACGAGGCGCATCGTCAGGTAACCGCGGAAGCAGAACAACGCCCCCACTGCAAGGGCCAGCAGGCCGAGAATGACATCGCTCATGAGTGCTCCTCATCGCGGCTCAGCGTGATCCTTGCACGGCGGAGACTGCGGTGTCACCCGGCAGCCAGCGGTGGCGCAGGCGAGGCCCGGACGCGCCCTGGCGCCGGCAGCCGGTGGGCCGTATCCGACGAATCGGAGGCGTTAGCGTGTCGGCCGTGACAGCTTCCGTCGTTGGACCGGTGCCGGTGCGGGACCCCGAGAGCGAAGACCTGTCCCTGCTGCGGTCCTTCGAGCCGGTCGTCCGCTACACCGAGGGTGAGCTGTTCTTTCCGACCTGCGTGCGGGCGTACGTGGCCCAGTGCAGCCTGTGGGCAGGCAGCCTCGCGGGCGGCCGCCGCGAGGCCGAGTCGCTGCTCATTCCAGCCGGAACGCTGACGCTGGACGAACTGTGCGACGTGGGCCGGAGTTCTCGCGACCGGCCGCTCAGCCTGCGGTTCGTGCAGGCTTCGTTGGATCGCGCGGCGTATCGACAGTGGCGGCGCGAGGACCGGCCGCGGTTGCGGGCGGAGGGCCGGTTCACGACGGTCGGAGTACTGGCGCGCCTGATCGACGGGCTGCTGCGACTGTCGTTGCTGGTCCGGGGGCGGGTGCCCGGCGGTGCGGTCGCCGCCGCGGAGACGGTGGCCCGAGAGCGGCGGCACAGCGGCCGTTACCCGTACTACGGGCGAGTGGTCCGCGACGGTGGCTACACCGTGCTCCAGTACTGGTATTTCTATGCCTTCAACGACTGGCGGTCGACCTTTCACGGCGTCAACGATCACGAGGCTGACTGGGAGATGGTCACTGTCTACTTGACCGACCAGGCCGACGGTCGGACCGAGCCGGCCTGGGTTGCCTTCTCCTCGCACGACTATCACGGTGACGACCTGCGCCGCCGCTGGGACGATCCCGACCTGCACCGCGAAGGTGACCATCCCGTCGTCTTCGCCGGTGCCGGATCGCACTCCGGCGCCTTCCTGCCCGGCGACTACGTCGTCTCGGTCGTGCTTCCGGCCCTGCGGCGAGTGGTGCGCACCGTGCAGAGCGCTCAGCGTCGACTGCTCCGGTGGCGCAACGACCCCATCTCCAGCGGCGGATTCGGCATTCCGTACGTCGACTACGCCCGCGGCGACGGACTGGCCGTGGGACCCGGACAGTTGGCCGAGTGGGAACCCGTGGTCATCAATGACGCGACGGAATGGGTTCGAGACTTCCGTGGTCTGTGGGGGCTGGACACCGGGGACCGGTTCGGCGGGGAGCGCGCCCCGGCCGGTCCACGCTATGAACGCGGCGGGGCGCTGCGCACGTCCTGGTCCGACCCGCTTGGCTGGGCCGGTCTGTCGAAGGTCTGCCCCACGGATGCCGAGGTGGTGGCTCATCTCGACCTAACGATTGCGGGACTTACGGCGCAGCTGAGTGACCTGGATGCGGAGATTGCGGCCGAGCGAACGGCACTGCGCGGCCTGCGGGCGCAGTCGCTGTCCCTGGCGGCGTACGCCGACACCCGAGACCTGTCCCGAGCGCGCCGCGGAGAGCTCGAGCGGCGCGAGCGTGAGCTGGCCGCTCGGACGGCCGATCGGGCACGGCTGGCGGAGGAGCGGGAAGCGCACCGGGACTCAGTCGCCCGCCCGCCCACACCGGAGCCGGTCCAGGCTCATCTTCGCCAGCGCAACCTGCCCTACGCCGAGGCGCGGGACGCCCGGACCCGCTTTCTCAAGATCTGGGCCGCGCTGAGCACCCCGCTGCTCATCCTGGCGATCGTGGTCGTCCTGATCGGACCGCCGCTGGCCGTGCTCACGACCCTGGCCGGGTCGGCGCTGCTGTTCGCCGCGGTCGAGGCCGTCGCCCGCCGCCGTCTGCTGGCGTTCGTGACCGGCTTGGTCGCCACGTGCTTGGCGTTGGCAGCGGCGATGCTGGTCGCGCTCGGCCTACTCCGGCACTGGCAGACTGTGTTGGCCGTCGTGCTCACCATCGGGGCGGCTGTGGCTCTCGTGATCAACTTGCGGGAACTCCGTCGCGGGCGATAGGCCATATGGCCCGATGGCCGACCGCCTGGCGCCCGGAGGCGACGGTGCTTGCGTGCTCTCCGGGCGCCGCGAGCTGCGTCTTTACCGCTGCCCGCTGCTGACCCCAGCAGTCGTGGACCTGGCCGGAACCTCGCGGACGTAAGGTCGGCCGAGGAACATGAGCGTGAAGCCCTCGACCAAGGTCTGCACACCCAGCAGCACGCCCAGCAGGGTGAAAGTGGCAGTAACGATGTTGAACAGGACGATCACACCGAGGACCACCGATGCGAGTCCGCCGACGAGCAGGCCCCAACGGTGCTCGGGAACGGCGAATGACATGGCCACGCGCGTCACGCCACTTGCCAGGAACAGTGCTCCGGCCGCCAGGGTGAGGGTCAGCGCCGCGGCGAGGGTATTACGCAGGATCAACACCCCGAGCACCGCGAGCAGTGCGCCGCCCAGCGCTGTCGACCAGAAGTGCCCGGCGCGGAGCCGGAACAGGGCGCTGAGCAGTTCTGCGACACCGACAATCAGTGCCGCCCAGCCGAGAAACCGAACAGACACGACGGTCACCAGCGCGGTGTCCCCGAGGATGATCACGCCAGCGACCACGAGCAGGATCCCCAGCAGGATGTCGACTCCGGTCTTGCGCCGTCCGATCTCCACGATCATGGTGCGAGCCTCCTTAGAGTGGGGGATCCGGTCGTCAGCGCAGGCTGCCAGCCACACGACGGACCGGATCTGCGCAGATCACACAATAGCCCGCACTGAGACGGTCGCATCAGCGCGGTCGATCTTCTCGGCGGAGTGGGCGAACTGTCACCGAGCAAGGGTCCGTCAGGTCTGCGTCGACCTCGAGGCGGCATTGCGCGATCGATCAGGATTGGTCATAGTCCACGGTGACCGCGGCACTCACCGGGCGAGACTGACACGTGAGCACGAACCCGGCCTCGGTCTCCCACGGCTCCAGCGCGTAGTTCACGGCCATCTCGACCGCGCCCTCGCAGACCTTGGCGCGGCAGGTGGCACACACCCCGCCCTTGCAGGAGAACGGCAGGTCGAGGCCACTGGCCAGGGCGGCGTCGAGCACGGTGTCTGCTGGACTGATGTCCAGCTCGGTCTTGACGCCGTTCAGCACCACGGTGAGATGACGGGCGTCGCCGGCGACAACTGGCCGGACGACGGCGGCGCTGACATGCGGCGTACCGAACAGCTCGAGGTGGATATGGGTCGGCGGTACGCCGAGGTCGAGCAGCGCCTCCCGGACCTCCATCGTCATTGGCTCCGGGCCGCAGAGGAAGGTTTCGTTGACGCTATCCAGCTCGATCACCGTCGCGGCCAACTCCCGCACCTTCTCGGCAGTGATCCGGCCGTTGAGCAGATCGACGTCTTGGCGCTCCCGGCTGAGCAGGTGCAGCACCTGCAGGCGCTGTAGGTAGCGGTTCTTCAGGTCGTCGAGCTGCTCGCGGAAGATGATGCTGGTGACGCCCCGGTTGCCGTAGACGAGGGTGAACGTGCTGTCCGGCTCGCGGGCCAGCACGCTGCTCAAGATCGACATCACCGGGGTGATGCCGCTGCCGGCCGCGATGGCCAGGTAGTGCCGGGCATGGGCGGGATCCGGGCTCAGGGTGAACCGCCCGGACGGCGTCATCACCTCGACCTCGTCGCCGACCCGCAGCCGGGTGTTCGCCCAACCGGAGAACCGGCCGCCAGGCACGTGTTTGACCGCCACCCGTAGCTCGCCGTCGTCCAGCCCGGCGCAGATGGAGTAGGAGCGACGTACCTCTTCGCCGTTCTCGGTGGTCCGGAACGTCAAGTGCTGTCCCGGAACGAAGCGATAGAGCTCGGCCAGCTCCGGCGGTACGGCGAACGCGACCGAGACCGTGTCGTCGGTCTCCGGTCGGATGTCGACGACCCGCAACCGGTGGAAGGTGTGCGCTCCGGCGGCGCGGGTCGGCGTGGGAGTCAGTGACACTTGAAGTAGTCAAACGGCTCGCGGCAGGACAGGCAGCGATAGAGCGCCTTGCACGCGGTGGAACCGAACTCGCTGACCCGCTCGGT